>DEBN01000055.1:19324-36375 GCA_002348825.1 Gammaproteobacteria bacterium UBA2955 | reverse complement strand
GCCAGTCGGATCGTCGCAGGCTTCGGCTATCGCGCCAACACGCTCGGCGTGTCGTTCGAAAAGGCGCCGACGGAAAATAAAACCGCTTCCGCCGGTTGGTACAACAACCGCGCCTATGAACGCGCGGCGAAAGCGGCTGGTTTATATGCGCGCACGTTAGACGGCGATGCCTTCTCAGACGACTTGCGCGAACAAGCCGCTCAGGTCATTCGCCAGGACATGGGTCAGATTGATTTGGTGGTGTACAGCCTCGCCTCGCCGGTGCGCCAGCATCCGCGTACCGGAGAGTTGCATCGCTCCAGCATCAAGCCGCTGGGTCAGGTACTGAACATTAAAACCGTGCATGTGGAAAAAGGCGACGTCAGCGAAGTGTCGCTGGAGCCGGCGACCCAAGAGGAAAGCGACAATACCGTTGCAGTGATGGGCGGGGAAGATTGGGAATTCTGGATGCATATGCTCAAAGAGCAGGATCTGCTGGCTCCTAATGCCCAAACCGTAGCGTTCACCTATATAGGCAGCGAATTAACCTGGCCGATCTACTGGGAAGGAACCCTAGGGCTGGCCAAAGCCGACCTAGACCGCGCAAGTCGGGCGATCAATAGCGATTTAGCTGATATCGGTGGCAGTGCGCGGGTCGCGGTGCTTAAGGCGATTGTCAGCCAAGCCAGTGCGGCCATTCCGGTAGTGCCGCTTTATGTAGCACTGTTATTTAAGGTGATGAAAGAGCAGGGGCTGCATGAGGACTGCGTTAGCCATATCTATCGATTGTTTAGTACTCAACTGGCGCCGGGTGCCGAACAACGTTTGGATGATGAGGGTCGTATCCGGGTAGATGACCAGGAATTATTGGACTCGGTACAGCAGGCGGTTAAAGAACGCTGGCCACAAGTGACCACTGACAATTTGACGCAATTAGGCGATCTTGCGGGCTTTCGCGAAGACTTTTTGCGCATTTTTGGGTTCGGAATTGCTGGGGTTGATTACGCCGCTGAGGTTGATCCTCTCAGCATCGGATAAGGTGCTTGGCGAATCCGTCGGCGCTGGCGAACAAGGAAAAAGTTCATGGAAAAGGCATTCCTGCAGGCGTGTCGCGGAGAACAGCCCGCGCATACTCCGATCTGGCTGAACCGTCAGGCGGGGCGGTACATGCCCGAATACCATCAAGTAAAAGGCGATCTGTCGAGCTTGGATTTTTTTAAAAACCCAGAGAAAGCTGCCCAAGCTACGTTGGATGCCCAGCGTATTCTCGGAGTGGACGCAGCGATCATGTTTGCCGATTTGCTGCCTATTCTCGAGCCCATGGGTTTGCATTTGGACTACCTGCCGGGCGAAGGCCCGGTGTTTAGCAATCCCATTCGCCACGAGCAAGATGTGGCCGCATTGCGCACCGCGTCAGCCACTGAAGCCACCCCCTATATCGCCGACACTGTGCGCTGTATTCGCGCGGATTTACCCCAGGATATCGCCCTCATTGGTTTTGCCGGAGCGCCGTTTACGTTGGCGTCCTATGCCATCGAAGGCCGGGGTTCGCGCAACTACGTTGAAGTGAAAAAAATGCTGCACAACCGCCCGGATCTATGGGCGCAGCTTATGGATAAATTAGTGCAGCAGTTAGTCAGCTATCTGCAGCTACAGATCAGCGCTGGTGTAGAGGCCGTGCAGATATTCGACACCTGGGTTGGCAATCTGTCGGTTCAGGACTACACCGCATTTGTGCACCCGTATTTAGAAACAATGCTGCACCGTCTGGGCAGCGAAGTGCCGGTAATTTATTTCGGCACCGGCAATTCTCACTTGTTGCCGAAGGTAGCGACGCTGCCGTTCGATGTATTGGCGTTTGACTGGCGTACGCCATTGGTCCAGACCTGGGAGCAGTTGGGCTGTAAAGCGGTGCAGGGTAACTTAGACCCCATCGTGTTGTGCGCTGAGCGACACGCCATCGGCCAGCAAGCGGGTTTGTTACTAGACGAGGTTGCAGGTCGTGGCGGCCACATCTTCAACTTAGGTCACGGCATCATCCCAGAGACACCGGTCGATCACGTAAAGTTTCTGGTAGATTTTGTGCACCAGCACGGCGCAGGCTAAGTGCCCGTTACAACTCAGAAAAATTGAAGAGGTTATGAGACTGATCGCCAAGTTACTGGGTGGCGCGCTGGCGTTGGTGGTGGCAATTTTCCTTGTTCAAGGCGTGGCCTCAGAAACTGGGGAAGTCGTGGTGCTCACCACGTTGCATGATACGACTGGCGAAACTTCGACGACACGCCTGTGGGTGGTGGATCACGACGGCGCAATGTGGCTGCGTGGTGATGCCGAATCCGGTTGGACTCAGCGCGCACTTGCGCAAACTGCGCCACTGCAACTAGAGCGCAATGATCGACACTATATTTTTGGCGTTGCGTCAGAACCCGCGCAGGTTGCGCGGGTGAATGCGCTGATGCGCAAGAAATACGGCTGGCGCGATCAACTCATCAGCCTGATGGCGCCGCGCGAAGACTCGGTGGCTTTGCGCCTAACGTCAGATCTCTGATCCGTGTTGATCGAAGCGCTTGGGCTAAAGCGCGTAATCTTCTGGTGGCATGTAAGCTCGCGGCAATAAACCGCTGTCGTTGCGATCTGGAATCAGTAACCCGGCCTGTGCCAGCGCTGCGAATAATATCGGTTCGGCGCTTCGAGCCCAGCCGTCGGCGGCATTCTGCCAACACAAATCGCAGACCAAGAAGCGATAACCCGGTACGCGCTGCAGTTGCTTGTCTGGCTCGCGGCAGAGTGCACAGGCGTTAACCGCGTTCACGTCAGTCTAGGTATTTATCGGTTACCGCGCCCTCGCTTGCAGAGCTTACGAGTTGGGCATATTTAGCCAGCGTACCGCGTTTGGTGTAAGGCTCAGGCGGTGACCACGCAGCACGACGAGTGGTCATCTCGTCATCGCTGATGTTTAAGGTCAGGACACATTCCTCGGCGTCTACGGTAATCGTATCCCCGTCCTCGACCAGCGCTATGGGCCCGCCGAGGTAGGCCTCCGGTGTCACATGCCCAATGACGAAACCATGTGATCCGCCTGAGAAGCGCCCGTCGGTTAATAGCGCTACGTGTTCCGACAAACCTCTGCCATTGATCGCACTCGTGGGACTGAGCATTTCGCGCATGCCGGGCCCGCCTCTAGGTCCCTCGTAACGCACGATGACCACGTCGCCCTTGCCCACGGTGCCGTCCATGATTGCCGCCATTGCGGCTTCCTCGCCATGGAAGCATCGTGCGGTACCGGTAAACGTCAGCCCTTCGTGCCCGGTGATTTTCGCGACCGCGCCCTCCGGCGCTAGATTGCCGCGCAGCACGACAAGGTGACTGTCCTTCTTAATCGGGTTGCTCAGTGGGCGGATGATATTTTGTTCGGCTGGATAATCCGCGACATCGGTTAGATTTTCCGCGAGGGTTTTGCCGGTTACCGTCAAGCAATCGCCGTGCATTAGGCCCTCCGCAAGTAGGGTTTTCATGAGCGGCTGAATACCACCGATTTCAATCAGTTCACTCATGGCGTATTGACCTGCGGGACGCATGTCGGCGAGCACGGGTACGCGTTTACCAACACGGCTGAAGTCGTCCAGAGTCAATGGAATTTGCGCCGCGTGAGCGATGGCTAACAAATGCAAGACCGCGTTGGTGGAGCCCTCCAACGCGATGGTTAGGGTGATGGCATTCTCGAACGATTCACGACTGAGAATGTCACTGGGTTTGATTCCCATTTTTAAAAGGTTGCGTACCGCCGCTCCAGCGTTATAGCTGTCCTGACGTTTGGCTGCGCTGACGGCGTTTTGAGCTGAGCTATTTGGTAGCGAGAGCCCGAGAGCCTCCATGGATGACGCCATGGTGTTAGCGGTATACATGCCCCCGCACGAGCCAGGCCCCGGGATCGCAGTAGCTTCAACTTCTTGCAGCTCTATGTCGGAGACGTTACCAGCTGCATGGCCGCCCACTGCCTCGAACACGGACACGATATCGCGCCGCTGCTCACCGGGCAAAATGGTGCCGCCGTAAACGAAAACACTGGGCCGATTCATGCGTGCAATCGCGATGCCGCAGGCGGGCATGTTCTTATCGCAACCACCGATGGCGACAAAGCCATCGAAGCCTTGTGCGCCGACGACGGTTTCTATGGAATCGGCGATTACCTCGCGGGACACCAGGGAATAGCGCATGCCTGGGGTTCCCATAGAAATGCCATCGGATACGGTAATGGTATTGAATAAAACAGACTTGGCACCCGCTTCGTCGGCCCCCAGCGCCGCGGCTTTGGCCAGTTCATTGATGTGCATATTGCATGGCGTCACCATGCTCCAAGTAGACGCGATACCGATTTGCGGCTTACTGAAATCCTCTTTTTTGAATCCTGTGGGGTACAGCATCGCGCGGCTTGGCGCTTGCTCGACGCCGTCGACAACCAGACTGCTGTAGGGCCGTTCGTTAGCCATTAGGTATTCCTGCTATGAATTAAGGTGCTTTTGCAGCACCGCCGCACCGCGTTGCCAATTGTACAAAGATTGTTTGCCGCTAGGCAGGGTTTCCACGTCGGTCGGCGTGAATCCATGGTTTACGAACCACTCTTGGGTCTGCGTCGTCAATGCGAATAAACTTTTGGCTCCATGGGCTTCGGCAGCTTTTTCGGCAGTCTCCAGCAGGGCGCTGCCAATGCCCATATCACTGTATTGATGACGGTACTGTTCGTGCACTGCAACGCAGGCCAGTTCCGCTGCATCGGCAAAGGCATACACCGCGCAGCAGCCCACCACCACACCGTCTAACTCGGCAATGAAAAAGTGCGCTATTTCCTGCTCTAACTGCGCGCGGGAGCGCGGTACTAAAACACCGTCGTCCTCCAGGGGTCTGATGATTTCAACAATGTCGGCCACGTCTTCAAGCCGGGCTTGGCGTATTAAGTCCTCGTTCTGCGCGGATATCTGGGTGCCAATACCGTCGGCGGTAAACAACTCTTGCAACAGCGCGCCGTCGTCCGTGAACGCGATTAGATGACCGCGTTCAACGCCTCGAGCATTGGCGCTAATAAGGGCTTGGCAGCGCGCCACGGTAATTGGGTCCAGGCCTACACACATATCGTTCAGCAGTCCGGGCGTGACTCGGCTGACGCGTTGGTGGTCATCGTTGGTCATGTGCCCGGGATCATTAAACATAATAAGTTTGTCTGCGCCGAGTGCGATAGCCAGTTCTGCCGCCAATTCCTCAGCGGCAAGGTTGAATGCCTGACCGGACGTGGAGAATCCCACGGGCGACTGCAGAACAATGGCTTGGGTATCCAATAGCTGCTGCAGAGCGCCGACCTGAGCGCTGCGCAAGCGGCCGGTGCATTGGTGGTCTACGCCATCGATGATGCCGATAGGTTGAGCGGCAACGAAGTTGCCCGACACCAGGGTGATCTCAACGTTGTGCAGTGGCGTGTTGGGCAACCCCGTCGAAAACAAGGCCTCTAGTTGCGCTCGTAGCGCGCCATAAATAGCGTTGATTTCAAGCATTTGACTGGCCGAGGTGATGCGACGGCCGGCATGAAAAATACTGTCACCGAAGGCATCGTTAAGCTGTGGTCGACCACCATGCACGATAACCAGGCGTACCCCCAGGACGTTTAGCAGCGCTAAATCATGGACGATGTTCACGAGGTTGCCGTGCATTAGTGCGTCGCCGCCCAGAAACACCACAAAGGTTTTGCCCCTGTGTGCGCTGATGTACGGCATGGAGCCGCGGAACCAATTTGTGTAGCGCTCTAAACTGTCCAAACCAAACCCTCTGAATTATTCGCGTGCAATGCTAGCCACGAAGACGCGTATTCTACGCCCAATGGGAACGGCGCTGCTTGTTTGAATGGCGGGATGTGCATCAGCTACGCCTGGCAGTACCGGCTGATGATCCGTTGTAAGGTGTCTATCGCGGGCTGAATATGCGCTTGCTCAAGGTATTCGTCAGGCTGATGCGCCTGATCAATGCTGCCAGGTCCCCACACCACGGTCTGCATGCCTAGGGTTTGCAAAAAATGTGCTTCGGTGCCGAACGCGACCGTACCCGGATTACGACCAGACAGTTCGGACAACATCGTTGTCAAACTTCCGTCTGCGGGCGATTCGAAAGGGGGCACCGGTGGGTAAATGGTACTTACCGTCAGTTGCGTATTAGAACCGGCAGCGGCGTCTTGGCAGCGTTGTTCGAGCTGTCGGTGTACGGCGTCGGAGTCCATACCCGGCAACAGCCGCAGATCAATTTGCAATTCCGCGTGGCCACAGATGCGGTTGGGGTTGTCTCCCGCTCGCATGCATCCGAGATTCAACGTGGGAACGTTTACGGTAAAACCGGGATGCTGATGTTGCTGAGCTAATTCTTGGCGAAAGCACATCAGTGTGCCCATCACCTCGTGCATAGTGTCCAGAGCATTGCTGCCCAGACTCGGGTCCGAGGAATGGCCTGCGGCGCCATGTACCGTCACTGTAATCATGCTGACGCCTTTGTGCGCGTAGATAGGTTGCAGCCCTGTGGGTTCGCCGATAATGGCGTAATCGGCTTTCGGTATGCCGTTAGCTACCAAATGGCGAGCGCCTGCCATAGACGACTCCTCATCTGAAGTCGCGACGATGGTTAGCGGTGCCGCGAGGTTTTTTTCAGCAAACTCGGCGGCAGCGTGCAGCGCTACTGGGAAAAACCCCTTCATGTCGCAACTGCCGAGACCATAGAAGCGCTGATTGCTGTCGCGCACTTGAAACGGGTCGGACTGCCATAGGGCCTCATCGACTGGGACCGTATCGGTGTGGCCGGCCAGCACTAAGCCGCCGGGGTGTGGTTTGCCGTTAGCACCTAACGTGGCGATTAAATTGGCTTTATCCGGCCGTTCGGGCAGCGGCATGATTTCGGTGGAAAATCCTAAGTCGTCAAGCCAATTCGCCAGATGTTCAATCACGCGCAGATTACTGCGGTCGATGTCTGCAGTAGTTGAACTGATGGATGGCTCGGCCACCAATTGATTGAGCATGTAAGCGAATTTAGGTAACACGTTGGACTCTGGTCGTTATGAAGCATTGCAGCAGCGGCGCATTGTAATCCCAAGGTCGGGCAGGCGCACCTAGAGCTCAGTAGACTGCTGGCTCACCGTCGGGGCGCGTCTTGAAGCGTCGGTGCACCCACAAATATTGAGCCGGGTGGCTGCGGATATGAGCTTCCAGCTGTTGATTTATTCTGCTCGCGTCTGCAACGTCGTCGCCGCTAGGGAAGTTCTCGAATATGGGGTCAAAGGACAGCGTCCAATGTGCGCGATCGCTGTCGCGAAATACGCTCAGCATAAGGACGGTTGCGTCGGTGGCTTTTGCCAACCGCGATGTCGCTCGAATGGTCGCTGCAGGCAGGTTAAAAAAGGGCGCGAACACTGAGTGCTTACGGCCGTAATCCTGATCCGGCGCATACCAAAGAGCGCGCCCCGACTTGAGCAAAGCCAGGGTTTGGCGCATGTCACTGCGTTCTATGACGTGATCGAAAAAGTGGCTGCGACCGCGCACCTGTAGCCATTCCCAAACTAAATTTTTGTTTGCTCGGTACATGACATCGATATCTGCGGCGCCCAGCGGTTGGCAGGTGATGTCGATACAGGTGTAGTGACCGCCCAGCAGCAGCACCCCTTTCCCGGTTGCACGGGCGGCCTGCAGATGCTCAAGTCCTACAACGCTGATATGTTTGTGTAGATTCCGCTTCGGGTTCAGCCATGGGATTGTGGCCTCTGCCAGACCCATACCGGTGTGCAGTAGGTTGTCTTTCACCAACTGAGCGCGGTCGCAGTCGTCGAGTTCGGGAAAACATAGCTTTATATTGATCTCGGCGATATGCCGTCGTGAACGGGCGAAATGATAGGCGAGATGGCCAAGGCCTCTGCCCAAAGCCAGAATCCAAGTCAGGGGCAGCCTAGCGATCAGGTAGGCTGTGATCACTAGGGCCCAGCTTGGCCAGAACTTAGGCGCAAGCATTTTGCTGCTAAAGGAATTGGATGAGGCCATTGTGGCGATCATAGCGGCAGCGCCGAGGCGTTGCGATCCCTGTTAAACTGCAGGTGTCATTGAAAAGAGCGTATTGTGAATCCGTTTTTTACCCCAAACGTTGATGCGGTGGATCACCCTGACGGCCATATATTAGTTGTCGGTGACATCGCGGTGATGCCCGCCGCAGACGCCAAAGTCATCCCTGCGGCGGCTGCACAAGTCGCATTGCGCCTTGCGTTATTCAAACAGCAGAGTGCCCTCATAGGATTCATAGGAGATGATGAGCGCGGCATAGCGCTGCACAATAAACTCCGCGCCGCGGGAGTGAGCCTTGATGTTCTGCAGGTGACTAAATGGCCCAGCTACGTCGTTCCCGCACACCTAGAAGCGAATGCGCCCGAGCAACAACGAGTGTTGCCGTTTAATGGCATGAGCGAATATCAAGCGCATCTGCAAAATCGAGTTGAGCGCGCGGTCCGCAATGCCGTGGGGGTGGTCATTGTGGATCAGGGGTTCGGGTCACTGGGCGATGCTCGCGCAGCGATATTCGCAGCCGAGCAGGCGAGGATTCCGAGTCTGGTGCTGTGTGCATCCGATCGGCGTCGGGGATATGAAAAAGCCACCAGAGTTACCACTGTTGGGCCGTTGATAGAAGCAGACATGTTGGATCAACAATTGGCGGTCATCCGCTCGGCGGTTGATGATTCGAGGTCGGGCTGAGTCGGTCACCGATGGTTTCGTCACACATCAAAGTCAGCGCTGCGCTGCGGCTCTACCGCGGATTTTTATTGCTGGCGACGCCGTTTATCCTTATGCGTCTGTGGTGGCGCGGACGTCGCGAACCTGAATATCGTCGTCGCATTGGAGAGCGCTTTGGTTTCATAGCGCTGAGGGGCACACGCCCGGTTATCTGGTTTCATGCGGTATCTGCCGGAGAAGTTATCGCCGCCGCGCCATTAATCCGCCGCATTGCTGCTCAGTTTCCGGATGATCAGGTGCTGGTTACCACCATGACCCCGACAGGTGCTGAGCAAGTCGACGCGTTGCTCGACGATGTGGTTGTGCACAGATATGCGCCCTACGATATGACCTTTGCGGTAAAGCGCTACTGGCGTCGTGTGCAACCCCGTATTCTGTTGCTGATGGAAACCGAGCTGTGGCCCAATCTTATTCTTCAGGCTGCGCTCGAATCGGTGCCAACATGTCTGATCAATGCTCGTTTGTCGGCCCGTTCCATGCGCGGGTACAGGCGCTTTGCGATCATCAGTAAGCCCATGCTGGCGCTGCTGGAGCACATCAGTTGCCAGTACCCAGCCCATGCCGAGCGCTTCCAAAGTCTTGGCGTTGATCCCCGACGTTTAAGCGTCGCTGGAAACCTAAAGTTTGATCGGGGGCTGCCAGAGGATCTGGACCAGAAGCGCTCGGACATAATCGCTGGTTGCCGTTTGCAGGGGCAGCAAGTTTGGCTGGCGGCCTCCACTCATCACGGTGAAGAAGGTCAGGTGCTGCAGTGTCTGGGGCAATTGCGTTTAAGGTTTCCGCGTCTGCAATTAATAATCGCGCCGCGTCACCCTCATCGGGCGGAGGCCTTGGTAGCGTTGACAGAGCTCGCAGGGTTCACGGTCGGTTGTTTATCGACGATGCTGAAGTCGTCTGAGAAGACGCCGGTAGATGTTGTTATCGTTGATCAGATGGGTCTGCTGTTGCCACTCTATGACATTGCCGACGTGGCCTTCGTCGGCGGCAGCTTGATTCCTTTCGGTGGACAAAACCCTATTGAACCGGCGCTGGTACGTACCCCGGTAGTCAGCGGGCCGCACTGCTTTAACTTTACTGAGGTCGCGGAAAAATTGGTGGATGTTGGCGCTATGTACCAGGTCAACTCGCCAGCAACATTAACCGAGACAGTGGCGATGCTGTTAGACGATGCCACACTGCGCGAGCGCAGCGGTGCCGCTGGGTATGCAGAAGCTATGGCAAACAGGGGCGCGAGTGAGCGCGTTGCCAAACGATTAATTGAGTTGATCGGCGAGGCTACGCAGTGATACCACGCGTTTTACTTGACTGTCCGGATCCATAAAAGAGTTGAGTTCGTCCAAATCCTGCTCATTCAGCGTGCCTACTACCTGCTTCAAGCGCATGAGATTAAGCACGTAGTTGTAGCGCGAGTCCGCGTAATCAAATTGTGACGAATACAGCCGTTGCTGCGCTTGCAGAACGTCGACGATGTTGCGAGTGCCCACCTCATAACCGGTCTGTGTCGCCTCCAGCGCGGACTGGGCCGAACGAATCGCCTTTAGTCGCGCACGTACGCGGATGACGTCAGTAGTAACCGATTTATACAGATTTCGCGTATCCCGGGTGACGTTGAGTTGCTGGCTGAGTAATAATTCCTGAGCCCGTGCAGCGTTGGCATTGGCTTGACGCACACGCGATCGGGTTAATCCACCCGTGTACAAAGGCACCGTTAATTGCAGCCCGTAGATCGTTTGCTCAGTGGTGTCTGTACCGAAAAAGTTTTGCCCGCCGGTAACGTTCTGTGCCTGAGTTATGGTTGCGTCCACGGTGGGCAGATGCCCGGACTGTTTAGCCCGGATGTCGCGGCGTGCGGCGGTCAATTGGGCGCTGGCAGAATTAATCCCATGATTCGTCGACAGCGCAGCGTCAACCCAAGTTTCTTCATCAAAGGGCTCCGGGTTGACGATCGGCAGCGTATTCGAGAGACGATCCAGCGCGTCATAGGACTGGCCGGTCAGGGTGCTTAAGGTTTCGAATGAAATGGCGTAATCGCCCTCCGCCTGTATGCCCCGCACCACGGCGTTATCGTAGGCGGCCTGAGATTCGAGCACGTCGGTAATGGCCACAAGTCCTACGTCGAACCGCTGTTGCACCTGCTCAAGCTGTCGCTTCACCGCAGTGATCTCGGCGTTCGTCGTGTCTAACCGGTCCTGGGCGCGCAGAATGTTGAGATAGGCCTGCACCACACGCACGATCAGATCTTGTTCTTGGGCAGCGAGGTCATACTCGGCAGCCTTAACGCTGGCGCTAGCGCTGCCGACGGTGAACCAACTTGATATGTTGACCAGCGGCTGTCGCACCTGCGCGTTCCAGCCGTGATCATTGTACGTTTGTCCCTGATAACGTTGTCCGAACGTGGGGCTGGCCGGGTTTGCATCGACCGCGCCAGGGAATTCACGGACATTTTTGCTGGTGCTCACGCTGCCGCCGACATTGGGCAACAAAGCTGATCGAGCTTGGGGCAGTTGTTCTTTGGAGGCGGCATAGGCCGCCTTGGCAGCGCCGATGACCGGGTCTTGCTGAGCCGCGGTGCGATATACGCCGAGCACATCTACAGCAAAGGCCTCACCGCCGCAGAACAAACTGGCACATGCTATAGCTGCGGTAGCCAGAGACTTAGTCAGTTGTGGTGCTGTGCGCATAAATTAATCCTAACGGTAACCGAAGCTTGCGCCATCCAAGCACAAGGAGGTGGAAAGTTTACCCGCCTTAACGCCGAAAGTGCACATTTGTTACTTTTCTTAACACTTTATCAACGGGAGGTAGAGGTTACGTGGTCGAATGTGAAAATTTCCTGCTTTTTCTAGAATAAAAGCCGTAATGAGGTGTGGTTTCATCGTGACCTATGGCGTTAGCCTCGTTATATTCTTGCGGCGCAGGCGCAGGGCGCTGAATTGCTCTAAAGGTTATTGACAGGGATGTTGGATCATCGACAAGCGACCAGAAACTACTGAAGATATTTTAAGTCGGTCGACGGCGTTGGCAGACGGCTTCGCCACGGGGGGGTTCGCCAATAAAGCCTTTTCGTCGCGTTACCGGCGCCAATATACGATCGATTTAGTCGCGCATATGGCCGAGTGCGACCTTAACTACGAACGCCTGATGCGTTTATTTCCGGAGGTCCACAGCCAAGATCAGCGCTGTATTTCGTTGCTCGGCGAATCGCCGCAGACCAGTCAATCTATTCTGGTGGAGCTGACGGTGATAGAACGCAGTCGCTACACCACTTTGATCCAACTGGTGCAGCGCCCGCAACTGAGCTGGGGCCGCAGCCCCAATATGCGCATTCGTATGTACCATGATGCGAAGAGCGCCGAAGTGGTCGAGTATCAACATCAAAACCGCTTTCATGGCAGTTACGAGGTGCCCAACCGACGAATGCGCCAACGCGACGAGAAGGCTCAACTTAATCAATTTTTAGGGGAATATTTGCGTTACTGCTTGGCGGTTGGTGGTGTTATGGATGTGTCGCTCGAACCGGGCGGCTAATATTCTTGGCGCGGCGAGTTCTGCATATCAGCGACTGCCACTTGGTGGTGCGTGGCGAGACTCTGCTGCAGATCGACACTGAAGCGACCCTAAGAGCGGTACTGCATCAGGCAGCTGGCGACGCGGCGCGCAATGGCTGTGACGCGATCATCGCCTCGGGCGATGTTGCGCACACACCGACAGTGCCGGTATACGAGCGTTTTTTGCGTATCGTTAGCGACTATTTCGACGTGCCAGTGTTATCCCTGCCGGGCAATCATGACGTGCTGCATGTGATGCAGGAGGCGAGCATGCCGATGGATGCGATTGTTTGGCCGGACTGGCACCTGCAGGCGTTAGACAGCCACGAAGACGACAAGCCGAAATCTCTGATTACGGATATAGATCGTCATTCCGTTGCTCAAGGGTTACAACAAGGTGCGGCCCATTCAGTTTTGCTGGCGACCCACCACCCGCTGGTTGAGGTCGACTGCCCGTGGTTAGACAAAGATCGCATCGCTGAACCGCTTGAGTTGATGAACTGGCTCAACGGCGTCAGCAAACAGCGAATACGCGGTGTGGTTTTTGGTCATGCGCACCAAGTTGTAGAGGGTCGGGTAGGTGGCTGGCCGGTGTTCGGTGCGCCATCTACGGGTTTCCAATTTCAGCCCCGCAGTGCGAAGTTCGCGGTCGATGATCAGGGCCCCGGCTACCAATGGCTAGATTTGGCGGACGATAAAACAATTAAGCGAACTGTTAGAAGAGTTGAGGGATGAAGCGCTTTCCCCTATTAGCTCGCCAAGGCGATATACTGTGGACGGTTCGCTCAGAGCCACCACCGCAGCATTGTTGACGATAAAACGGCGCTTAGAACTCTATGGCAGGAAAAGAATATTCAGCGAAATCCTTACAGGTGCTCTCAGGTCTGGAACCAGTGCGGCGACGGCCTGGGATGTATACGGACACTGCTCGACCGAATCATCTCGTACAGGAGGTCGTGGACAATAGCGTAGATGAAGCCATCGCCGGGCACGCGCACGAAATCGAAGTCGCGCTGAATAGAGACGGGTCGGTAGAGGTGATAGACGATGGCCGAGGAATGCCCGTCGACAAGCACCCTGAGCACAAGGTGTCGGGTGTGGAACTTATCCTCACTCGGCTCCATGCGGGCGGTAAGTTCGATAACGAGAACTATAATTTTTCGGGCGGTTTGCATGGCGTTGGAGTGTCCGTCGTTAACGCGCTTTCGGACTGGCTGGAGGTAGAAATTAAGCGCGATGGTAATTTGTATCGCCAGCGTTACGAGCACGGAGAGCCCGTCAGCACTTTAGAGATCGTCGACACGGTTGGTAAGCGCAATACCGGTACGCGGGTAGTATTTATGCCCGAAGCGGGTTACTTCGATTCGCCGACCATCAGTGTGAGCAAGCTGCGTCATTTATTGCGTGCCAAGGCGGTTTTGTGCCCGGGCTTGCGTGTTGGTTTAGCGGTCGAGGCAGACCCGTCGCAAAATGCGACATGGTATTACGCCGATGGTTTGCAGGAATATTTGGAGCACGCCCTAGACGGTGCTGAGTGCATTCCTTTAACCACCGTAATGCACAGTGCGAGCGGTACTGGCGAGGCAGTAGATTACGCTTTGAAATGGGTCGTGGATGGCCCGGCGCCATTGGCAGAGTCTTATGTCAATCTCATTCCCACCCCTCAGGGCGGAACCCACGTTAACGGTCTGCGCTCGGGTCTGATCGACGCGCTGAAAGAATTTTGTGAATTTCGTGACCTGATCCCCCGAGGGGTCAAAATTACCGGTGATGATATCTGGGAGCAGTGCAGTTATGTGCTGAGCGCTAAGCTGGGCGATCCCCAGTTTGCTGGGCAGACCAAGGAACGCCTGTCGTCGCGACAGGCCGCGGTGTTTGTCGCGGGCGCTGCAAAGGATGCCTTTAGTTTGTGGTTAAACGAACACGCGAGCGAGGGTGAAAGCATTGCCGAGTTGGCGATAAACAATGCGCAGCGGCGCATTCAGGCGGCGAAGAAAGTGGCGCGCAAACGGGTAACAGCGGGGCCTGCGCTACCTGGCAAATTGGCTGATTGTTCCGGGCAAGACGCCCAGAGCGCGGAACTGTTCCTAGTCGAGGGGGAATCAGCGGGCGGCAGCGCCAAGCAGGCGCGTGATCGCGAATTTCAGGCGGTGTTGCCATTGCGCGGAAAAATTCTTAACACTTGGGAGGTCGATTCAAGCCAGGTGTTGGGGTCCCAAGAGGTGCATGATATCGCGTTGGCTATCGGCGTGGACCCAGCTTCCAGCGACTTAGCAAATTTGCGCTATAACAAAATTTGCATTCTGGCGGATGCAGACTCCGATGGTTTGCATATAGCCACTTTGTTGTGCGCGCTATTTGTAAAACATTTTCGCGCGCTTGTAGCTGCTGGGCATGTGTTTGTGGCGATGCCGCCGCTGTATCGAATAGATGTGGCTAAAGATGTGTATTACGCGCTTGACGATTCCGAACGCAATGCCATCTTGGATAAGGTCGCGGCAGAAAATAAGCGCGCTAATCCCACGGTGCAGCGCTTCAAAGGGCTGGGCGAGATGAATCCTATGCAATTACGCGAAACCACTATGGTGCCGGAAACCAGACGGCTGGTGCAGTTGACTCTCGATGCGGGGCGCAAGACTGACGACACCATGGACATGTTGTTGGCGAAAAAACGCTCGTCGGAACGCCGCACTTGGTTGGAAAAGAACGGCGATCGGGCATCGATCGCCTAGCCGCGACAGCGTTTTGCGCTCTTCGTAACAAGCAGGTACAACACGATGGATGACGAAATCCGACCCGCCGATCAAGAAACCATGCCGCTGTCGGTGTATACGGAGCGGGCCTATCTTGATTATTCGATGTACGTTATCAATGACCGAGCGTTACCGCACATTGGTGACGGATTAAAGCCTGTTCAGCGGCGCATTATCTATGCCATGGGCGAGTTGGGCTTAAACAGTCAGGCTAAGTTTGTTAAGTCTGCACGTACGGTCGGTGACGTGTTGGGTAAGTTTCACCCCCATGGCGACAGCGCATGCTATGAGGCGATGGTGCTGATGGCCCAGCCTTTTTCGTTTCGCTACCCGCTGGTGGATGGTCAGGGTAACTGGGGCGCGCCAGACGACCCGAAATCTTTCGCCGCCATGCGTTACACCGAGGCGCGGCTATCGCGTTATGCAGATTTATTGCTGGCGGAATCGCGCCAAGGCACCGTGGACTATGTGGCGAATTTCGACGGCACGGTGGATGAACCCAAGCTATTGCCCGCCCAAGTGCCTTATTTACTGCTCAATGGCAGTACTGGCATTGCCGTGGGTATGGCAACGGATATTCCACCGCACAATTTTAACGAAGTGCTGAGTGCGTGCATCCACATGCTCGACAATCCCAAGGCCAGCGTCGCGGACCTGATGACTCACATCAAGGCGCCCGACTACCCGACCTCGGCGCAGATCATTACCCCAGAGGCCGAGATACGAGAAATTTACGAAACCGGCCGCGGCAGTATTCGTGCTCGTGCGGTGTGGCACAGAGAAAATAGCGAACTGGTCATAACCGCGCTGCCCCACCAAACGTCGCCGGCCAAAGTGTTGGAGCAGATTGCGCAGCAAATGCAGGCCCGCAAGCTGCCTATGCTCGTGGATTTACGCGACGAGTCCGATCATGAAAACCCCATGCGGCTGGTGTTGGTGCCGCGTTCCAACCGGGTCGATTACGAGCGCTTGATGAGCCATTTGTTTGCGACCACGGATCTGCAACGCAACTACCGGGTTAACCTGAACATCATCGGCTTGGATCAACGCCCTGCGGTTAAGAATCTGGCGCAGATCGTAAAGGAGTGGTTGCGGTATCGGTTGGATGTCGTCTCGCGACGCTTGAATTTCCGTCTCGACAAAATTAACGACCGGTTGCACATCCTCGATGGATTGCTAATCGCCTATCTCAATCTTGACGAGGTGATCCGTATTATTCGTGAGGAAGACAGCCCTCGTCAGGAATTAATGGCGCGGTTCAAAATCTCCGAGATTCAGGCGAATGCCATATTGGATCTGCGCTTGCGACAGCTTGCAAAGCTTGAAGAAATCAAATTGCAATCGGAAAAAGACGATTTGGCGAGTGAAAAGGCAGGGCTCGAAAAAACCTTAAGCTCGAAAGCGCGCTTGCAGACCCTCATGAAGAAAGAGCTATTGGCACTGGCTGCAGATTACGGCGACGAGCGGCGTTCACCCCTGGTCGCTGCGGATGAAGCGCGCGCGTTCAGCGAAGAAGATCTGTTGACCAATGACCCGATCACGGTAGTGGTATCGGAGAAAGGTTGGGTTCGCGCGGCGAAGGGCCATGAACTTGACCCTGCGGAGTTAGCCTATCGCAGCGGCGACAAATTTGCTCAGTTTGCGCGTGGTCGCAGCAACGAAATACTGGTGTTTTTAGATTCGCATGGGCGCACCTACAACAGCCCGGCTCACAGTTTGCCGTCAGCTCGGAGTCAGGGCGAACCGCTGACGGGTCGTTTCAAGCCCAAGGACGGCGCTCGCTTTGTCGGTGTTGTGATGGGCGGCAGCGCGACCAAAGTGCTGCTGGCCAGTAACGCGGGCTTTGGTTTTGTTGGGCCGTTGGCCGATATGGTGACCAAAAACAAAGCGGGTAAGGCGTGTTTAAGCGTTTCGGCGGGCGCAGAGGCATTGCCGCCAGTCGTCATTCCTCCGCTTACACTCGAGTCTAA
>DEBN01000055.1:15272-18902 GCA_002348825.1 Gammaproteobacteria bacterium UBA2955 | reverse complement strand
CTGATAAACATTCCAGGAGCCGCGTTCAAAGCTGGTGAAGAAAATATGTTAGCAGTGGCGGTGCTCGGAGACGGCGACGACCTTATTGTGCACGCGGGTCAACGCCATCTGACAATGAAACGCAGAGACTATGAGAATTATATCGGTGAACGTGCCCGTCGCGGCGGAAAACTGCCGCGAGGCTTCCAAAAGGTCGACCGCTTGTCGGTTGGTTAGATCTGGTTGAGCACAGACCAGATCGACTTAACTAAATCCTAAAATAACCTGGCCCTGCTCTGTGACCAGTTGCGCGTCGCGCTCGGGTAACTCGGCGACGCTGTGTAATATTTGGCCTGGTGCGACGTCGGGGAGTATTGGGTGATCGAAGGGTTTGGCCCAGCTTTTTTCGATCTCGGTGAGATTTGCGTGAACCTCGTTACTGATCAAAGCAGTGTTTCTGCGTGCTAACGCCGCCAGCGTTAGATCGGCTTCGACATTGGAAAGACCGTCCATTTGCGCAGCGTCTATAGCGTTCATTTCGTCCGGATCCCCTGGGCAGATAGCGGTGCGCAAGTAACAGCGAAATTGGCCCAGGGTTTCGTATTCGAGTAATAGATCCTGCAGGAGAAAGGTTGCGTACAAAGCCTGCAGTCCACTGACTGAAGTTTGGCTGAACACCAAGCAGGCGCCTTGGCTGGTCAGTGGCATAGCCAAGCCCGGATAAACGGCGCATACCTCTCGGCCCATATTTACAGCATCGGCGACCGCTTGATCGCGCTCTGCTTTTGATAAAGCCAGTTGGTTAATAAGATTGATCAGCAAGCAATAGCTTGGCGTAGCGCCGGCATGTTCTTGTTGTACAGATACGATCGGCAGTGAGCGATTGCCGCGCGCGCTTAGCTGCATCAAAAGCACGGTAAGCCAGGGTGCCAGCAAGACACAAATAATACTGGAGATCCAGCGAACCCATGGCGTATGAGGTTGAAAGGCCTGAGTATTTAGCTGCAGGCTCACATAGCCGGTTATGGTGTCGTCGATGGTTGCGGTCGCGGTGAAGCGATTGACCCCGTCTTGGTTTCCGCTCATGGCGATAACATTGTTGGCGCTGTCAAAAAATGTAACGCCGTCGATCTCCGCGCCGCTCGTGACGTGACTGGCGATCACCGCAAGGTTAATGCGCTGGTTGTCGAGCAAATCGCCAGCCGTGGTCTTAGCGAGGGTGTTGGCCAATGTTGCCCCGAACCGTTCTATCTCTGTTTCGACGCTACCGGCGCCAAACCAGATTGCGGCCAACGCGATAGTGCATAGCGCGCTGGCCGTGGCGGCAGATGGCAGGGTGGCTTTGGTTGACCTGAAGCGTTTCCACCAGGGCATGAATCGTGATCCTTGCAGAGACGCATAACACTAGCACATTGCGCTTCTAGTGGTTGCTGCTGTTCGCAGCTCGCTCCCATGCAACCACCACTTGCTAGGCCAGAACCGCTACACTGAGCGTTTTATCTTTAATCGTTGGAGTAGGCCGAATTGTCGGACGATGTCATTCTCATAAGTGTGTCCGGTCGCGATCAGCCCGGAATGATGTCGCGACTGATGGCTGCCTTACAGGATGCCGATGCGGATATTTTAGACATTGGTCAAGCGGTCATTCATGACGAATTGGCCCTCGCGGTACTTGCTCGCGTCGCGGCGGAACCGAATACCCAGGCGCGCATCCAGCGCGCATGTAGCTCAGAAGACGTGGTTGTGCGCATCACGCCGGTGCAGTCCCCCGATCAGGTCATGTGGTCCGAAGCGGCAGACGCCAGCCGCTTGATTGTCACGGTCATGGCGCTCAACGATGGTGTCGGTGCAATTCAAGCGGTCAGTGAGTTGACCCATAGGTACGGATTAAATATCGATTTTGTGCGACGTCTCACTAAGGCGGCGACAGATCTAGCGGGCACTGCGGTGCCGCGGCTATGCGTAGAGATGCGGCTTAGTGGCAGGCGTACGTTACCTGACGACCGAAGTTTGCTGCAAAAACAGTTAACCGAAGCCAGCGAGCGGCTGGGCTTCGACTTTAGTGTGCAGGCAGACACGGTTTTTCGACGCAACCGCCGCCTGGTGGTCCTGGATATGGACTCGACGCTCATCGCCGAAGAGGTTATGGACGAATTAGCGAAGCGCCATGGTTTTGGTGACCAGGTTGCGGCCATTACCGAGGCCGCCATGGCCGGCGAAATAGATTTCAAGGAGAGTTTTCGTCAGCGCGCGCGCCTACTGCTCGGTATGCCCAGAGAATTTCTGCAGGAAGTTGCTGAGTCGGTAAAGCTCAACGATGGGGCTCATCGACTGATCAAAGCGTTAAAACACTTTGGTTATCGCACCGCAGTGATTTCCGGTGGCTTCCAGTATGTCGGCGAATATCTGGCGGAAAGCTTGGGCATTGACTACGTCTACGCCAATACTCTGGAAATTGTCGACGGCAAAATGACCGGCGAGGTCATGGGCGATATTGTTGATGCGGAGTCTAAGGCACGGATATTAAAGTCGATCGCGGACCGCGAGGGCATCACGTTGGAGCAAACCATTGCGGTGGGGGATGGCGCGAATGATTTGCCCATGTTGACAGCGGCGGGTTTGGGGATTGCGTATCACGCCAAGGCAGTCGTCAAAGAAAGCGCGCGTCACTCGATCTCTAATTTTGGCCTAGACGCTATTCTGTATCTGATCGGCTTTAGCGATGCCGACATAGAACAGGCGCTCGGCCAAGGCGACTAATACATCAAAGTCTTCGATGCCTGACCGGGCTGCTCTCGCACGAGTTTCGGCAGCAGGTAGCCGGGCAAAAGCTGTTGTAGCTGCGCATAGATTTTTCTGGCCTCGTCATCGTCGATAAAGAAATGCTCGGTACCAGCCACATAATCGGTAAGGTGCAGATAATAGGGCAGCACGCCTTGGGCAAATAATTTCTTTGATAATTCGGCCAGCGTGGTTGCGTCTTCGTTGACACTACGTAGCAGCACGGACTGATTCAGGAGCGTGATATGGCAGTGTTTAAGGCACGCCAAAGAGCGCGCCGTGGCATCGTTTAATTCCTGTGGATGGTTAGTGTGTGCCACCAGCACCAGTTGGCAACGGCAGCGCTCTAAAGCTTCCATCAGGCCGCGGGTAATCCGTTCCGGCAGCACGATGGGGATGCGGCTGTGAATCCGAATGCGCTGAATATGAGGGATCGATTCAATATCGTTGAGCAGCCGCGACAGTTGCCTATCGTTGAACAGCAAAGGGTCACCGCCGGAAAGGATGACTTCTTCAATACTGGGATCAGCAGCGACCGTCGCCAGCGCCTCCTGATGAGCCTTGGGACGATGTTGAGTGTAGGGGAATTCGCGGCGGAAACAGTAGCGGCAATTGATGGCGCATCCGGGAGTAGTGATCAGCAGCACACGGCCCCGATATTTCTGCAGCAGGCTGGGGGCTTTGATGAAGCCGTGATTAGGGTCGGTTTCGGCCAACGGATCGCCGGTAAATTCGTTACTCGCCTTGTGCTCTTCCGCGGTCGGCAATACTTGTTTTAGTAACGGGTCATCGGCGTCACCTTTGCGCATACGCGCGATAAAGCTGGGAGGGACCAAGAGCGGAAATTTGGCCGATGTATCCGCGGGATAC
>DEBN01000055.1:1983-14883 GCA_002348825.1 Gammaproteobacteria bacterium UBA2955 | reverse complement strand
GCGCCAGCAAGTTCTTTCGACCAAAGGTCGTCGGGCCACGGGGCAACATCCGGGCTTCGATGGGCAGGAATGTGATTCGGGGTTATCATGCGTGACCTCGACATCAGCGAAGTAGGTTATGGCCAACTATTCTACCAACGAATTCAAATCCGGATTGAAACTCATGCTGGAAGGCGACCCTTGCACAATTCTGGAAAACGAATTTGTAAAGCCGGGTAAGGGTCAGGCGTTTAACCGCGTCAAATTCCGGAACCTCAAAAATGGTCGAGTGTGGGAACGTACGTTTAAATCCGGTGAGTCCCTTGAAGCAGCAGATGTGGTCGATATAGATATGGAGTATCTCTACACCGACGGAGAGTTTTGGCACTTCATGCGTACAGACGGCAGCTATGAGCAGGTGGCGGCAGCAGATTCCGCGGTCGCCGATTGTAAAGATTGGCTCAAAGAACAAGACGTTTATCAAGTGACGCTCTGGAACGACGATCCGATTGCGGTCACCCCGCCAAATTTTGTTGAACTGGAAGTCACCGATACGGATCCAGGGCTTAAAGGCGACACCGCCAACGGTGGCACAAAGCCCGCGACTCTATCTACGGGAGCAACAATCAAGGGCGTGCCACTGTTCATAAATATTGGCGATATTCTCAAAGTGGATACTCGTACCGGCGAGTACGTATCCCGCGCTAAAGGCTAGGTGCAAACAACATAGATTGGCGTCTAGGCAGAGGGTTGATTCGGCAATGAACCTTGCAGAGCGCGTGCGCTTGCGTGCACAGACACTCGCTGCAATCCGAGCATTCTTCGCCGCTCGCGATGTTTTGGAAGTCCAGACCGCCGTGCTTGCGCCAGCGACGGTAACGGATCCGGATGTCGAAAGCATCGCTGTTCCAGGGTATGGGTTTTTGCAAACTTCCCCTGAATACCAAATGAAACGCCTGCTCAGCGCCGGGGCGCCGTCTATTTATCAGCTTGGCCCAGTATTTCGGCACGAAGAGCGCGGGCGTCTGCACAACCCAGAATTCACCATGCTCGAGTGGTACCGCTTGGGTTTTGATGACCGATTGCTAATGCAGGAGGTCGCAGATTTAGTGGCGCTTGTACTGGGACCAGATACGGTGCACACGGTTACCTATCAGCAGTTGATCGGCGAATCATTGGATCAAAACTCTGCCGAACGTAGTGATGTAGATTTGCGCTTTGCCGAAGCGTGCGAGGGTTTAAACCCAGGCCGATTCTTTGTAGTTGATTATCCCGCCGATCAAGCGGCGCTGGCGCGGCTGCGGCCGGATAATCCCTCGGTCGCGGCACGATTTGAGTTAATTATTGATGGCATAGAAATCGCCAATGGTTACTGGGAACTGCTAGACCCGGTTGAACATGAACGGCGGTTCGCTGCAGATCGAGCCTTGCGGCGGGCCCGTGGACTCGTTGATATCGAGCCGGATAGACCGTTTATTCGGGCACTGCAGACAGGGTTGCCGGACTGCTCCGGTGTCGCGTTAGGGGTGGACCGCTTACTTATGTTGGCGCAAAAGGCAGCGCGTATAGACGCGGTTATACAGGGGCCCGAAATAAGCAGCTAGAGCAAATCACCTATTGCCTCACCCATGCGCACTCGGCTGCCCAGCTGCAGGGATCGCTTCAGCTGCACCGCCCCCCTAGGAAAACAGCAAATAACGGTAGAACCCAACAAAAAGCGGCCGATCTCGGCACCCCGTTCGAAGGGCAGATTGTGCTTGTTGATCTGCATGGTTTGGTACGGCGACGTTGGCCCGGGCCAAACGGTTTCGATGGAGGCTACGATGAGAGCCCCGACTAAAACTATAAGCATTGGCCCAAAGTTCGTTTCGAATCGGCAGGCAAGACGCTCGTTGCGCAGAAATAACCCTTCGATGTACTGCTCGGTAATGCCGTTTACCGAAAACAACGCCCCTGGGTAAGCGATGCTATGAGTTAGAGTCCCCGCATAGGGTAGGTGGATGCGGTGGTAGTCGCTGGGGGCGAGGTAAATTGTGCAGAAATTACCGCCCTCGAAATCTTTACCGGCCTCTCCCGCTAGGCCGCGCAGAGCGTAACGCTGGCCCTTCGCCTGAAATAGTTGTTCTTCTGTTATCGCACCTAATTGGCTTATGCAGCCGTCCACAGGACTGGCTAGTTCATTGACCGCGTCAGGCATTGGCCGTGCCGACGGATCCAGAGCGCGGGTAAAGAAATCGTTGAAGCTCGAGTAGTCGCTAAATTTTTTGCGTTCTGCTTCGGCTAAAGAAACGTCGTAAGCCCGCGCAAATTGCTCGATAAAGATGGCGCGGATCTTCGGGTTTTGGCTTTGCGCAAGTCGCCCGACGAATCGTGACAATAAGTGTTGGGGCAGCGCTTTTTGTAGACTTGCGAAGTGTTTGCTCATGGCCTTAGTTGTTCCGTTATTCGATGGGTAGATCCGGATCGTTTCCCCATTCTGCCCATGATCCTTGATAAGCGCGAATGTCCAACCCGAGAAGGCGTCCAACCAGATAGGCCAGTCCGGATCTATGGTGTGTTTGGCAGTGGGTAATGACCTGCATGGTTCTGTCGATTCCCAAGGATGCAAGATCCTCCGCCAGCGAGTCGCGCAATCGCCAATCCCTGTTGGGATCTTTTAATAGTTCCCAATCGAGGTTCACAGCCCCCGGAATGTGTCCTGCCCGAGCCGACCCGCTGCGCACGCCCAGATACTCCTCGCGTGACCGTACATCCAAGATTATCTGGTTGGGCGCCTCTATTGCTGCCAACACGTCGTCAATGTCCGCAATAACACGCCTGTTAATTACCAGTGGTGGTACGGATGAGAGTGCCGAAACGCGGAATTCACCAGAGCTCAATGGACGACCGCTGCCGGCCCAAGCATGCAAGCCGCCGTTCAGGTAAGCCCAGTCCCGGTGACCGATCGCATCCATGACCCATAACAGTTTGCCTGCCCAACCGCCGCCCTCATCGTCATAGGCGATGACCCGGCGATCGGGGCGATAACCAATACCAGCCAAGGTTTGTTGCAGTGCGCGCGGGTCCGGTAGCTTGCCCACCGCTGGCGGAATGCCGCAACACAGCTGAGCGGGTTCGATCAACACGGCGCCCTCAATATGCATGTGCGCAAAAGTGTTCGACGCAGTAACTTGAATCAGCAGATCTTCGCTGCCTAGGGGCAGGATCAGATCCGCGGGTTCAAGAAGCTGCGGGTTGGTCGATATCGGTTGGCTGGTCATGGCGGTGTTTTTTTCTGAGCAAAAACCATAACAGTTTCCGCATCGGATGACGCGGGGTGTTGGAGCGACACGGGCACCGTCGAATTGGCGCCACAGCGGCGACGCATCGGCCCGGGTGAAGCAGCCTTGGCCTTAGACCAGCCGTCCTCTATATTGGCTAGGCTTGTGCTGCTTTGAGTGACTATGAACGCCGATTTAGTGTGGATCGATTTAGAGATGACCGGGTTAGATGCGGTTAACGATCGCATCATCGAAATGGCCACGATCATTACCGACAGTGAGCTTAACTTGATCGCCGAAGGACCGGTGTTGGCGATTCAGCAGTCGCAGTCGCTGCTAGACGGTATGGATGAATGGAACCAAACGCACCATTCGGCATCTGGGTTGTTGGAGCGAATCGTTACGGAGGGCGTATCCGAACGCGAAGCCGAGGCGGTATCGTTGGCCTTCATTGAGCAATATGTGGCGGCTGACGAGGCGCCGCTGTGTGGCAACAGTATCTGGCAGGATCGGCGCTTTTTATCCCGTTACATGCCGGCGCTGGAGGGTTATCTTCACTATCGCATGATCGATGTCAGCAGCGTTAAAGAGCTCGCTAAGCGCTGGTATCCCGAGGTGGCGTCAGGCTTTAAAAAGAGCGGTGCGCATACGGCTTTGGCCGACATTCGCGAATCTATTGAAGAACTCCGCTATTACCGTCGGCACTTATTCAAGCTGCCCAGCTAGTTTTTCCAGCGCCCACTGTATGTGTTCGTCCACCATGTCGTTGATCCGGCCAAGCCGTTGTTGCAGTGCGTTCATCGCCTCTTTAGTGGCTGGGCCATTGCCTAGCGCGATTGCCAAATTGCGTTGCCATTGGGCATAACTGACCCGTCGCATGGCTGACCCCGTGGTCAGCGTGTCGAATTCCTCCGCGCTGAGCAAAAATAGCCCAATCAGGTCGCGGTTTTGTAAGTTATGTCGTGGCGCAAAGTCGGGTTCGCGAGTGGTCGCAGGGTCCCGATTCCAAGGACAGTACAGTTGGCAATCGTCGCAGCCGTAGATCCGGTTGCCCATTTTCCCACGCAGTTCGGGATCGATCGCGCCTTTGTGTTCAATGGTCAGGTAGGAAATACAGCGCCGGGCATCGAGTTTTTTTGGTCCGACGATCGCCTGAGTGGGGCACACGGTGATGCACGCACGGCACTTACCACAGGCGTCCTCTACTGTCTGGGTGCTGCAGGCCAACGGTGCGTTGGTATAAATCTCGCCGAGAAAAAACCAAGAACCCACGTCCTTATGCAGTAGGAGCGTGTGCTTACCCATCCACCCGAGTCCCGCTTTTTCGCCGAGCGCTTTCTCTAGCACAGGTGCCGAATCAGTGAAGGCCCGGTAGCGGTGACCAGGCATGGCTTGGTCGATTGTTGTGGCCAGAGCTGCGAGGCGTTTACGCAGGACCTTGTGGTAGTCGCGGCCTAATGCGTAGCGAGAAATATAGGCCTGCTCAGAGCGTGCCAATACCTCCAAGGGCTGGGTGTCAGCGGGTAGATAGTTCATGCGCGCGCTAATTACGCGACAGGTTTCCAGCTCCAGTTGCTCTGGATGCAGGCGTTTTTCTAGGTTGCGCCGCAGGTAGCCCATATCCCCGGCAAACCCCCTAGCTAGCCATTCGCGTACGTGCGGCGCGTGGGCGCTCAAATCCACGTCTGTTACCGCAACCGCATCGAAACCCAAAGACTGCGCCCAAGCAGTAAGCTCGGCCTGGTCGGGCAGCGATATTATTGGGTTCGCGTTAATGATGTTGTGCTCCAATGACTACGCGCTGGGTGGGCATCACAGTATACTGGCGCTTTGTTATGGTCAGCGGACACGCGGTTGCAAACCTTAGCCAATGCATAGCCTCAAGTACCAACTTTATACTGCAGCGGAGATCCGTTCGATAGAGGATCGCGCGATGCGACCAACGTCGCATCAGGGCATGGGATTGAGTGGCTATACACTAATGCAGCGTGCTGGCGAAGCCGCTTTTGAGCAAATGCTGCAACACTGGCCCGAGACCTGTGCAGTTTCGGTAATTTGCGGCAAGGGCAATAATGCCGGCGACGGTTATATTGTCGCGCGCTTAGCCTGTCAGTTTGGCATGCGAGTCCAGTTGATAGCGCTCGCTAGTCCCGAAATGCTTCAGGGTGATGCTCGCACAGCATTTGAGGATTTTGTCGCGGTGGGCGGAGTGGTAGCGCCTGCAGGGCAAGCCATCGAGCACGCTTTGGTTGTGGATGCGCTCCTTGGCACAGGCTTCCGACCGCCGCTGCGTGACCCCTATGTGGATATGATTTGTCGCATCAACGAATCATCCGCCGCGGTGTTGGCTCTGGATGTTCCCAGCGGTGTCGACCCTGACACTGGTGCGGTGTCGCGCCTGCAGGGCGATGCCTTAGCCGTGCGGGCGTCTATCACGGTTTCTTTTATCGGTCGAAAAATCGGCTTGTATACCGGCGCGGCTAAAGCTTTTGTGGGCGAGCTGCGGATCGCGGATCTGGGCATTGCCGATGCCTCTCGCAGCATATCGACGCCCACAAGTTTATTGACGTGGCAATATAAGCAGCTACCGACGATTGCCCTGTATGCGCACAAACACCAGCGTGGCAAGGTAGTCATTATCGGCGGTGATTTAGGCATGGGTGGAGCGGTGTTGCTGGCGGCAGAGGCGGCGTTGCGCTGCGGCGCTGGTTTGGTCAGCGTTGTTACCCAAGCCGAGCACCGCACCGCGTTGCTGGCGCGTTTACCCGAAGCTATGTTTATTGACTCTGAGTCTGCGGACTTAGGTCAGACTCTGGACGCCGCGGATTTTATGGTTATAGGTCCGGGTCTAGGCAGGCGCGCTTGGGGTGCGAAGTTGTTCGCTTTAGCGGCGGCCGCGGCGACACCAAAATTAATCGATGCAGATGGTCTGTATTGGCTTGCGAAAGCGGAAGAAAGACCTTTAAACGAAATATTCATAACGCCGCATAGCGGCGAAGCAGCAAAGTTGTTGGATGTCGATGTGTCCGAGATTGAGGCGGATCGCCTAAATGCAGGATCAAAACTGGCGCAACGGTATGCGTGCAATGTTGTTGTGAAAGGCCCCGGCTCCGTGGTGGTGACGCGGCAAGGTGCACAAATTTGTGCCCACGGTGGTCCGGCTATGGCCACAGCTGGAATGGGGGATGTTTTGAGCGGTGTTTGCGCTGGCTTGTTGGCGCCTTTGTATGCGACTACCGAACAAAGCTTGGTCTGTGACCAGTTTGCCCAAGCTGTCGCGTTACACAGCGCCAGCGCAGATCTCGCGGCGCAGGAGCTTGGGCCGCACAGTGTTCTAGCCACAGATGTCACCGTCAGAATACCGACGGTGTTAGCAGGCAAGGCGAAGCTCAATGGCTGAAGCGATGACCCAGATCTTAATCGATGACGCCGCGACGGTCGCCTTTGGAAAAGATTTGTTGAAACTTATTCGATGTCGTTTTGGCGACACGGCATTGGTAGCGCTTGAAGGTGATCTTGGCGCTGGCAAGACGACCTTGGTGAGAGGCATACTCAGAGCCTTGGGGTTTACCGGTGCTGTGAAGAGCCCGACCTATACCTTGCTGGAGCCTTACAGCATTGACAATTTGGATCTCTATCATTTCGATCTATATCGTCTGGAGTCGGCTGAAGAGCTGGAATTTGTCGGCTTTGAAGAAATTCTTGATGCGCCAGGGATCAAATTATTTGAATGGCCACAGCGTGCTGAGGGTTGGCTGCCGAGCCCCGATGTTCTGGTGCAGTTGGCGTTGTATCAACCCGCGACAGCGGATGCCTTGGCGCCCGCACAGCGCAGCGTCCGAGTATTTGTGACAGATGGCTAAGACTTTTCTGACTGTCATTCTATGTGTTGTGTGGTTGCCAGTTGTGGCGGCGACTCTTGATGGTGTGCGAGTGCACGAATCCCCCGAGGCAACCCGTATCGTTTTAGACACCTCCGCTGGGGTTAAATACAAATACTTTACCTTGGATAAGCCCCACCGAGTGGTTATAGACCTAGCCACTGCGACACCAGCGAAGGGTCTGGATGTTACGAAAGTAGCCAAAGATCTTCTGCGCATTAAAGGTCTGCGCGGTGCGCCAAGAGGTAAGGGTTTTCGTCTGGTTATAGATGCAAAGCTCAAACTGCAGCCAAATGCATTTACGCTCAAGCCCATAGCACCTTATGGCCATAGATTGGTGGTGGACTTGGCGTCTTTCGACAAGGCACGCAAAAAAAAGGTTGCTGCAAAACCGCAGCCGCGGCCAAAAAACAGAGATGTAGTGATCGCAATCGACGCTGGTCATGGCGGCGAGGACCCGGGTGCTTTGGGGCCAAAACGGTTACAAGAAAAACATTTGGTGTTGCAGATTGCGCGGCGCACCGCGACAGCGATAGACGCTAAACCGGGTTATCGCGCGGTACTGACACGTACTGGCGACTACTATCTTGCCCATCGGAAACGAACCGCAATCGCGCGCGAAGCGCGTGCAGATCTATTTGTATCACTTCACGCGGATGCGTTTACCAGTTCCGCAGCGCGTGGTGCATCGGTTTATACGTTATCTGACCGTGGAGCCACCAGTGAAACCGCAAAGTGGTTAGCTGAGCGAGCTAACCAATCTGACCTGTTGGGCGGGGTCGGAGATGTGAGCTTGAGCGACAAAGATGAAGTATTGGCCCACGTTTTACTCGATTTGTCGATGGACGGTAATCGCTCCTATAGCATCGAAGCGGGTCAGTCGATACTCAATCAATTAGGCAAGATGACAAAGCTACACAAAAAGCAGGTCGAGCAAGCCTCGTTTCTAGTGCTCAAGTCACCAGATATGCCCTCGATTCTGGTAGAGACTGGATTCATTTCTAATCCTCAAGAGGCCCGCCGCCTGTCACAAAAAGAACACCAGACAAAATTAGCTAGCGCTATTGCGGACGGTATAGATCAGTTTATGCGGTCGAATCCACCGCCAGGTACCGCGATCGCTGCGCGTCGGCAAGAATTGCGTCATACGATTGCGCGGGGCGACACATTGTCAGAGATTGCTGCGCGCTACGGTGTCTCGGCCAATGCGTTGAAGCGTCGTAATGCGATTCGTGGCGACAAGATACGAGTGGGGCAGACGTTGTTCATTCCGAGTGAGCTTTGAGCCGTGTCGGAGCATAGAGTTAAACGCTTAAGCGCCTTTGTGGCTGACCAGATCGCGGCGGGCGAAGTGGTCGAGCGACCTTCCTCCATCGTTAAAGAATTGGTAGAGAATAGTCTGGATGCCGAGGCGACGAGTATTGAGGTGCGCAGTGTCGCCGGTGGTGTGCAATCCCTATGGGTACGTGATAACGGTATCGGCATTCATAAGGACGATTTAGCTTTGGCGGTAGAGCGCCACGCTACAAGCAAAATTGTGCAGGCTCAGGATCTTTTGGGTATCGGAAGCTTAGGATTCAGAGGCGAAGCGCTGGCCAGTGTGGCTTCGGTGTCGCGATTCAAAATAAGCTCGGCCCGAGCCCCGGCTGACGCTGGTTGGTATCTCGAGAGTCACGGAGGCGAATCCGTTGGTTATGGGCCCATCGCACATAACCAAGGCACCTCGGTCGAGGTCTGGGATCTGTTTTTTAACACTCCAGCGCGGCGCAAGTTTCTCAAAGCCGAGCGTACGGAAAATCAACAGATCGACATCGTCCTGCGTCGGCTAAGCCTGGCTCATATGGATGTTGGGTTTGGACTGGTGCAGTCTAGGGCAGAGCAAAATACCTTGCCCGCTAAGGGCACAGAATCCAAGCGGCTGAATTTACCAGCCGGTGATCCGCAAGGACGGCTCGCACAAGTCTTGTCAGCTGAATTTGTTGAACAATCGATGTTCATTGATGAAAGTTCTGCCGATTATCGTTTATACGGTTGGGTGGGGCTGCCCCAGCACAATCGTCGCTCCATGGATCAGCAGTACTTTTACGTCAACGGACGCAGCATTCGGGATAAGTTAGTCGGGCATGCGATTCGCCAGGCGTATAGCGATGTTATGTTTCACGGTCGGCATTCGGTGTATGTGCTGTTCTTGCAGTTGCCACCTGACTTGGTGGACGTCAACGTACATCCGACTAAACACGAGGTACGTTTTCGTGACGCTCGCAGCGTCCATGACTTTATATTCAGTTCCTTGAACCGCGCGTTGCGGGCCATAAGGCCGACGGGCTCAGCAACAGCCGCGCAGCGTATTGAAGCACCTTCGGCATTAGCCAACCAATCGGCGCTGCGTTTTGACCCTCCACGAAACCGCAACAGCGGCGATCTGCCTGGAGGTTTGGCTCAAGCGATGCATCAGCAGCAGGGGGTGACGGACACGTTTGCAGAATGGCGGGCGGCCGATACACCGGAGGAGCACCCGCTTGGTTATGCCATTGCGCAACTGCATGGCATCTACATTGTCGCCCAGAACGCATCGGGGTTGGTCATTGTCGATATGCATGCGGCCCACGAGCGCATTGTGTACGAGAAGATGAAGGCACAGCAGGAAGCCGGCACTGTGGCGCGGCAGCGGCTTTTGGTCCCGTTGACATTTAATGTTAGTGAAGCAGACGCCCAACATGTAGAAGATCTGGCAGCGCGTTTGAGCCAAAGTGGACTTCTGATCGAGAGGCTTGGCCATAATAGTGTTGTGGTCAGAGAGGTGCCGACGTTACTGGCTGACGCCGATTTAGAACAAATGGTGACAGATCTGCTGTCCGAATTGGCTGAGTTTGGCACCACGGAAGGACTGAACAGGCGCGGATTAGATTTATTAGGCAATATCGCATGTCGCGGCTCGGTGCGCGCTAACCGACAGTTGACACTGGCAGAAATGAACGCGTTGTTGCGCGACATGGAAGTCACCGAGAACGCTGGGTTGTGCAATCATGGCCGCCCAACCTATGTGCAGCGAAGTCTCGATGAACTCGATCGCTTGTTTTTGCGGGGCCAGTAGTGGCCGCAGGGGTCGTTCCTGTGGCTTTAGTTATAGGGCCAACAGCGGCGGGTAAAACAGCGGCCGCCATGGCGCTGCAAGACCAGCTGGGTGGCCCTGCGAAAGCGCAGCTGATCAGTGCGGATTCAGCGCTGGTGTATCGAGGGATGGACATAGGCACAGCTAAACCAGATGCTCACGATTTAGCAGCCTACCCCCATCGTTTGATCGATATCCGTGATCCGAGCGAGCCCTATTCTGCAGCTGAGTTTGTCAGCGACGCCGATGCCGCCGTCTTGGAGGCGCTGGAGCAGCAGAAAACGCCGATTATTGTGGGCGGTACGATGCTCTATGTGCAGCGTTTTATTAAAGGTATAGCAGAGTTGCCTGCTGCAAGCCCCAGGATTCGTCATGAGTTGCAGCAGCAGTTAGTGCGTCTAGGGGCCGACGCTATGCACGCCGAATTGTTGGCGCTTGACCCAATTGTCGCAGCGAAGATTCATCCACATAACCATCAAAGGTTGCTGCGCGCGTTAGAAGTAATTCGTGCCACCGGCCGGCCTATGTCATCGCAGTGGCAAGCCGCCAAAAGCTCGGTCGCGGTCAGTCGCCTGCCGATAAAGCTTGTTACCGCGGTCGTCGGGCCCTCGCAGCGGCAGGTACTGCACGAGCGGATTCGGCAACGTTTCGAGGCGATGTTGCAGGCGGGGTTTCTTGCGGAAGTCGAAGCGCTGATGCAGCGTGATGACTTGCATCCCGACCTGCCGGCTTTGCGTGCGGTGGGTTATCGCCAGGCGTGGCACTTCTTGCGAGGCGACTGCTCACATGGCCAGTTTGTTGAGGCAGCGTTAGCTGCGACCCGTCAATTGGCGAAACGTCAGCTCACGTGGTTGCGGCGATGGTCGGAAGTCGATGTGCGATCTGCCGCTGCCCCTGAACAAGTTGCCGCGCAGATTCGGCGCTTGCTTTGACCTAACCGGGCGCTAACAAACCGTAGCCGACATGTTAAAATGCCGCGACTTTGCGCAAAATAAATATAACAATAATAATATGTTGCTACGCCCCATAAATTGGTTTTGTTAGTGGGTTGGCGAGGAGGCAAAATGTCAAAGCGTGAAAATCTTCAGGACCCGTATTTAAATGCGCTGCGTAAAGAGCGCGTGCCGGTTTCGATATTTTTAGTTAATGGTATTAAGTTGCAGGGGCAGATCGAGTCGTTCGATCAATTCGTTGTACTGCTGCGTAATACGGTTAGCCAGATGGTCTATAAGCACGCCATCTCTACGGTAGTGCCGGCGCGTAACGTTAAGTTTGAAGTTGACGAAGCGCAAAACTAGGCGGCGATCTGATTAAAGAACTTAAAGTTTATGTTGTTTGATCGGCCGGAAGCGGGACGGCGAACGCTGCTGTTGCAAATTGAGCTGCGTAAAGAGGCCAATCCCGACGCTCAAGAGTTGGCGGAGCTCGCCTGCTCGGCACAGTTGGTGGTTGCATCCGTCGTAACGGTTAAGCGCGATGCGCCCCACCCGAGATGGTTTGTGGGCAGCGGCAAGGTGGAGGAACTGGCGCAAACGTTAGCGTTGCAGAATGCTGACATCGTGTTGGTGAATCACGATTTGTCGCCGGCTCAGCAACGTAACCTCGAACAGGCATTAGATTGCCGTCTTATCACACGCACAGAGCTTATTTTGACGATCTTCGCCGACCGCGCGCGCAGTCACGAGGGTCAGCTGCAAGTGGAATTGGCACAGTTAAAGCATGCGCAGACACGGCTTGTTCGCGGATGGACACACTTAGACCGGCAAAAAGGCGGGATCGGTATGCGCGGGGCCGGTGAGAAACAGATCGAGCTCGATCAACGTATGCTGAGTGAGCGTATCAAGGCGACACAAGGGAAGATCGCCGAAGTCAGTAAGCGTCGACAGCAGAATCGGCGAGGGCGTAACCGTCGCGGTACGCCCACGATAACTTTGGTGGGCTATACGAACGCGGGCAAGTCAACGTTGTTCAATAGTCTTACCGATGCCCATGTGCTTGCCCAAGACATGCTTTTTGCGACCTTGGATCCCACAATGCGCAAAGTTCAGGTGCCGGGCACCGGAGAGGTCGTGCTGGCAGATACTGTAGGGTTTGTCAGTTTGCTACCGCATACGCTAGTGGAGGCATTCAAGGCAACGCTGGAGGAAGTTATTCACTCGGACTTGCTGCTGCATGTTGTGGACGTCAGCGACCCGTTGTGGCGCGAGCGGAAGGAACAGGTGCAGCAGGTATTGGACGAGATTGGCGCTGGGGAACTGCGTCAGCTCGTGGTGTTAAATAAAGCCGACCTGCTCAGCCCAGAAGCTCAGCGGTCCCTCGCTGGCTTTGGTTGTTTAATTTCCGCCCAATTACACGAGGGCCTTGATGGTCTAGTAAAGCAGATGGGCGATGTGCTTGGAGTGGTTGCCCCGCACCGGGTCATTTTGCCGGCGGCAGACGGGCGCAACCGGGCATGGCTCTATCAATCCGGGGCGGTTTTGGCAGAAAAGCTGCGCGAGGATGGTTCGGTGCAACTGACCGTGCAGGCCGATCAGCAGTTACTTGGTCAAATTAGACAGAGGTCTGGTTTATTTTTAGACAATTGATACGGATGCGGCGCTTTGGGCCAAGCAGTCTTGAAGTTTTTTTGGAACACCCCAGAAAAGGCCGGTATCGGCGAAAAGATTTG
>DEBN01000055.1:0-1675 GCA_002348825.1 Gammaproteobacteria bacterium UBA2955 | reverse complement strand
AAAGGCGTATATCGGCGAAAAGATTTGCCAGAGGTCCTCGAAGGTTGTCGCGCATGCTAATACACTGAGTGCCTTCGGCGCATGCACACAGCTGCAAAACCCATCTACAATAGCGTAACCGAAACCAGCGCTTTACTAGCGGAGCAATACCATGGCTTGGAACGAATCAGGCGGAGACGATAAAGACCCTTGGGGTAACCGTGGTAACCAAGGGCCACCGGACCTTGACGAAGCGATGCGAAAATTACAATCGCAATTGTCGGGACTGTTTGGCGGTAAAAGATCCTCTGGCGGAGGCGGGGTCAAAGGTCCATCACAAGGAATGATTGGGCTCGGCGTCATAGCGGCAGTGGTGATCTATGTTATTGCTGGGGTATATCAGATTGACGAACAGGAGCGGGGCGTAGTTTTTCGTTTCGGTGAGGTCCAGCCTGATCTAAAAACGGCAGGCTTAAAGTGGAACCCCCGCTTCGTCGATCGTGTTGAAAAGGTGAATGTGACACAAGTTCAATCGCACAATCACCAAGCGCTGATGCTGACAAAGGATGAAAACATTGTTGATGTTAGCCTTACGGTGCAGTGGGTAATCGATGATGCCGCCGCCTTTCTCGTGAATGTTCGCGAGCCAAGAAAGAGTTTGAGCCAAGCTACCGAAAGCGCGCTACGACACGTGGCGGGTTCCGCAACGATGAACGAAGTAATCACCGACGGTCGAGAAGCAATCGCCATTGAAGTGCAGGAGAGGTTGCAGCGGTATTTAAAGAGTTACGGTACAGGTATTCAGGTCACGAAAGTGAACATCGACAGAAGTGCGCCGCCCGTGCAGGTGCAGGATGCTTTTAATGATGTACAGAAAGCGAAGGAAGATAGGCAAAGATTTGAGAACCAAGCGATCGCCTATGCTCAGCAGGTGGTTCCAGAAGCTCGTGGTCGTGCGCAGCGGCAAATCGAAGAGGCTCAAGGCTACAGAGATCGGGTTATTGCTCGATCAGACGGTGAGGCGCAGCGCTTCGAAAAGTTACTTATCGAATACCAGCGCGCTCCTGAGGTGACCCGCGACCGTTTGTATCTCGATGCTTTGGAAACTGTGTTTAAGAACTCCAGTAAAGTCATGGTCGATGTGGAGGGCGGCAACAATATGATGTATTTGCCCCTAGATAAAATGACTCAACGCGCCCCCGAGGTTGCGCTAGATCGCGATGTCGTCCGTGCAGCGGTCGAAGAACTGCGTCGCGAACTTTCCAATAACCGCTCCACGAACACTCGTGGTCGAAGCAATAACTAGGAGCATCATATGTCCACGCGAAGTCTGATATTTTTTGCGATCGCGGCGGTGGTAGTGGTCGGCGTCAACGCAACGGTTTATCAAGTACAAGAAACAGAAAAAGCAATAAAGCTTAAATTTGGCAACATCGTAGACTCCGATGTCAGGCCCGGCCTGCGCTTTAAAATGCCGATTGCTGAGGCGGTGAAAAAGTTTGACGCGCGTGTGCTTACGGTCGACGCGAGTCCAGAGACTTACTATACGTTGGAGAAAAAACCACTGATTGTTGATTCGTTCGTGAAGTGGCGGGTAGCCGACAACGAACTCTTTTATAAAGGCACCTCGTTTGACGAGCGTCGCGCTCAGCGATTGTTGCAGGAGCGAGTAAATGAAGGGCTGCGTAACCAAATC
>DEBN01000085.1:13590-22201 GCA_002348825.1 Gammaproteobacteria bacterium UBA2955 | reverse complement strand
AAGTGCTGCGTGTTAAAGCCAGCGCCGCTCGTACCATCGTCCCTCAGCGGCGCAGGATTTCGACATTACCCAGCAATACTCACTAGTCATGCTGCCAGTGTGTGACCAAATCAGCTGAATTCCAGTGGCCGTTTGAGCTAGGGATTTGCCGGACATTATCGCCGATCAAATGCAGTATTTTTTGAGCAGCGGTCGAGATCGAGGTCAAAACCTAGCCCGAGCCTTTGGCTTGAGCTACGAGCGGGGCGTTTAACTTCAACAGATACATCGCCATGTCTTCGGCAGAGCTCTTTGGGTTAACCTGTTTATCGATTGCCTGAATCGTTCCCTGAGGGTCGACGTAGAATGTTTGGCGCCGCGCGTAGCCGCGAGGGCTCAGCACCCCGTACTTCTCGGCGATTTCGGTGGTGGCGTCGCTCAGTAGTGGAAAATCTGCTTCCTCGTCAGCCGCGAACGCGGTATTGGTCTCAATGGGATCGACGCTCAACATGAAGTAGCGGACGTTGAATTTTTTTATGAGATGTCCGTTCTTGGCCAGGGATCTGCACTCGATAGTGCATCCGCTGGTGTAGGCTTTTGGGAACCATGCAAGTACCGTCCAAGGCGCGTCGGCTTGATCTGGGACAGGAAGAGCGTGAGATTTGCCGTCCGTTCCAGGCAGTTCGAAGCTTGGTGCTTGGTCGCCAACCTGTAAGGGCTGGGTCGAGCTGATTGCCGAAGAACAGGCCACCGCGAGCATTACGCCTCCCAAAATAACACCGGCTTTTCGAACCAACAAACTGATACTCATAAAAGGTCTCCCGTCATAGGTTTTAGCGCCCTGTCTCGTTACAAGGCGGCCAGATGTTACTGACCTTGCCATGTGTTCTCGCCGTTTTCCACCGCTGAAGCGTCTCTTCGACTCGATTGTTCGGAATGCCGTCGGTGTTATTTTCGTTCGCAAGCCGCAAGCCGCAAGCCGCAAGCGGAAAGAAATGGTGATGTAGAGCGGCACTGCATGCTTCGTTTGTGGTCATGACGGCGCTCGCTGCTAATGCCATCACGCCGCTGAAAATCCTGCAGACATCGCGTGTGCTTATCCAACCTTGGATTGGGGCCTCACTTTTTACGGATCGATGCATTTCGTTCTCGGATAACCCGAATAGCGTGTTACGTTAGGATATACAAGCTCGGGGGAGGAGACAGATTGCAAAAAATAGGCGAGATTAAGGACATAGCGAGCATAGATGCCCATCTAGATTATCAGGTGATCGTCATCGGCGCGGGGGTGTCCGGCATCTATCAGATCAAGCGCTTGGCCGATCTTGGGGTTCGCGCAACTGTGATTGATGCCAACGCCGATCTTGGCGGTACGTGGTACAACAATCGCTACCCGGGTGCGCGTTTCGATTCCGAGAGCTATACCTACAGCTACTCGTTCTCCAAGGAAGTCCTCGAAGAATGGCACTGGACCGAGATGTTTTCGCCGCAGCCGGAGACGTTGCACTATCTGAACTTCGTAACGGATAAATTTGCGCTGCGTAAATACATGCAGTTTGGTTGCCGAGTTGAATCGATGGTGTTTGACGATGCCGCGTGTGCTTGGACCATTCGGCTGGACGACGGTCGCCAATTGACTACGCGTTTCATCGTTACGGGTATAGGCGTGTTGTCGACGCCAACCTTGCCGAAGTTTCCGGGTATAGACAGTTTTAAGGGCTTATCTTTCCACGCCTCTGATTGGCCCCACGACCCTCTCGACTTAACGGGCAAGCGTGTTGCCGTAATTGGTACCGGCGCGACGGCGATTCAGCTTATTCCCGAGGTCGCCAAGGTTGCAGAGCGACTGACCGTCTTTCAGCGCCGTGCGAACTGGGCGGCTCCCTTGAACAATGGGCCTATCTCCGAATCTCAAATGACGGAGATCCGTAACCGCTACGACGAAATTTTCGCCACCTGCGCGCGCACACCTGGCGGGTTTGAGCACGAACCCGATCGACGCGGTTTTTACGAGGTCAGCCCAGAGCAGCGGCGTGAATTGTGGGACAGGCTCTACGATGGCTCGGGCTTCGGCATCTGGCTGCAAAATTTCATGGAGATATTTGTCGACGAGGAGGCTAATGCGGAATTCTCTGGCTACATTGCGGAGCGGATTCGTCAAAGGGTAAAGGATCCGGTTATTGCCGAGCTACTGATACCAAAGGACCACGGATTTGGCATTCAGCGAGTGCCAATGGAGACAGGCTATTTCGAAACCTACAACCGCGACAACGTTGAACTTGTGGATTCAGCCGCGACACCAATTGCGCGTATTACGCCCACGGGCCTTGAAACCAGCACTGGTGCATATGAATTCGACATCATCGTATACGCCACTGGGTTCGACGCGTTCACTGGGGCCTTTGATCAAATCGATATTCAAGGGGCCAGAGGCGCGCGGTTGCGCGATAAGTGGGCGGAGGGTCCTGTGACGTACCTCGGCGCAATGGTCAGCGGATTCCCCAACTTTCTAATGCTAGTCGGACCACAAACAGCGGCATCGAACTTTCCTCGCGGCGCGGAACTGAGTGTGGATTGGGTGACGCCCTTCCTCGAGTATATGTGGGCGAAGGGTTATCAGCGCTTCGATGTCGATGAGGCGGCTGAAGCTGAATGGTTCCAGCACGTTAAAGATATGTATCAGGGGGTACTGTTACGTAAGGCGAGGAGTTGGTTTACGGGATACAACTCAAATGTGGAGGGCCACGAATACGGCAAGATGCGCTACACGGTCTACAACGGTGGCGGGCCGAAATATGCCCGCAAACTGAGCGAAGTGGCAACCAACGATTACACGGGTGTGCACTTCCGCTAAGTGCCGGCGCTGTTCACTTAGCCGCGCCCTACAGTGATAAGTTACGCAACCCAGTCAAAATAATACAAGGCCGTGAAAAGGTGTTACGGGCTTAGGCAGGAGACGAAAATGCGGTTAGCAGGAAAAGTTGCGGTTGTTACCGGGGGCGCGAGTGGTATGGGCCTAGACACGGCGATGAAGTTCGCGGCCGAGGGCGCCAAGGTCGTTGTCGCCGATTTCAATGCGCAAACTGGGGCCGCAGCCGCGCAGACTGCAGAACAGCAAGGCTTTGACGTCTCATTCATTAAGACCGATGTGGCCAGCGAGCAGGATATTGAAGCGATGTTCGAACATGCGCTGGTGACCTATGGGCGCGTAGACGTGCTGTTTAATAATGCCGGTGTTGGTGGTGCCATCGGTCCGTTGACCGAGACCTCGATGGAGGATTGGGACTATACGTTCGACGTCCTTGCGAAGGGCGTATTTTTAGGCATCAAGCACGGCGCAAAAATCATGCGTCGGCAGGGCGAGGGCGGCTCGATCATCAACACCGCGTCCATTGCCGCGTTGAGTGGCGATGCCGGTCCTCTGGTTTATTCAGCGGCTAAGGCTGCGGTACTGAACCTTTCCAAATCTGCAGCCGTGGAGTTAGCGTTGGATCATATTCGAGTGAACGCGATCTGCCCCGGATACATCGCCACGCCGCTCACCCACAGCGGTGATTTAGCAGCGATTCAGCGCGCGTTCTCAAAAAGCCAACCGTGGCCAGACTTCGGGCGCGGTGAACACATTGCCGGTGTGGCGCTGTTCTTGGCCTCGGATGACTCCGAGTTTGTCACCGGCGAGTCCATTGTCGTCGATGGCGGTGCGACCGCAGAGGGTCCCGGCCGTTCACGCCAGTTTCCAAAAATGGCTGCTAGAAATTCCCGATATTCCGGTATTACGAAAGGTTCAACGGGCGCTGCCAACGACCTGCGTAAACTCGATACCACCGAGCGCAACGACGACCCATAAGCAGGGAACTCCTATAGACTCGCAGTGTTTAACGGAGACGCGAGCGGCCGTCGCGGGCGGTGTATTGGGTTGCGCAAAAATTAGGGCCCACAAAGGAGAATTGCATGGCGGCGAACACCGGCCATTCGGCCCCAGATGATCGTTGGTTGGCGAGTTTGAACGAGGAGGTGCTTGAACCCGAGCTGCCCATTATCGACCCCCATCATCATTTGTGGGTGCGCAACGGTTATACCTATTTGCTCCCAGAACTCGCCGATGACCTAGCCAGTGGTCACAATATTGTGGCCACCGTCTATGCCGAGTGTCATTCCATGTACCGACTCGACGGTGCGGAGGAGCAACGCTCGCTTGGGGAGACCGAATTTGTGCGTGGTCAGGCGGCCATGAGCGCCAGTGGTGATTTTGGTCGCTCACGCGCCTGCGAGGCGATGTTTGGTAATGTCGATTTGACCTTAGGCGCGGCGGTCGAGCCATTGTTGCAACAACACATAGAGGCATCGGGCGGCCGGTTTCGCGGGGTCAGGCTGTCCAGCGGCTGGCATGAAGACCCGCGCATTAACAACGTCTCAGAACAAGCGGCTATCTTATTGGATCCTCGAGTTAACCAAGCCATTGCTGTAATAAATCGTATGGGCCTGTCGCTAGACTGTTGGCTGTACCACACCCAGCTGGACGAATTTGCTCAGCTTATAGACGCGCACCCTGGATTGGTCAGCATTCTCAATCACATTGGGTCGCCCATATTAGGTGGCCCATACCGCGGCAAAACCGACGAAGTTTATAAGCAATGGCAAGCGGGCATTCTTCGAGTAAGCGAACGCGACAACGTCTACGTCAAGCTCGGCGCAATGCCCATCCGTATGCCGAGTTACGACGGTGATCGAACGTTGCCGCCTGACTCTGAAGAAGTTGCGGCGGCGTGGTGCCCATGGATGGAGCCGTGTATTGAAGCTTTTGGTGCCCAGCGATCCATGTATGAGTCGAACTTCCCTGTGCAAAAACGTTGGTGCAGCTATCAGGTGTGCTGGAACGCATTCAAGCGGATTTCGGCCGGCGCGTCAGCGTCGGAGAAGGACAGCCTGTTTGCTGGCGCGGCAGCACGGGCTTATCGAATACAAGGCGTGCTCGAGGCGAGCGATCGTTAATTTCCGCATAGGAACGCTGACGCACTCTGCCGAACTACCGGGTTAGACCGCCGTCGTACGGACGGAGAGTTGGGTTGGGGAATGTTAAAAATAATTAACTTGATGTTAATAAAATTTAACATAGAATCGGTCTTCATCGGCACAAGTACAGCAGGTGATTTTATGGTGGTGCGTAACGATAAGCTGCGATGGATAGGTGGCTCGTTGGCGCTCGCTAATCTGGCGATGTTTCTCATTTGGGGATGGGGCACGCTATTTTTTTTGGGCCTCGTTTTTGGCAGTGTATTGTTTGCTGCCGGATGGTGGGCTGACGAAATTGACCTAACCAATGAATTACCGTTGCTGGTGTCACTGCTGGGCGTAGTCATCATATTTGGTAGTTATTTCTTTTTTGTTTTTGCCAATCTCGAAGACGTTACCGAGGGCTTTAAGCGCTTTGTGGGTGCACTGATTCTGCTGGTCATTGTCGAAATTACCGTGCATTCGTTAGTAGCGGCGGAGGACTCTGGAGGTAATCCTGATGAGCGCGATAGAGCGATTCAACGGGCCGCTAGCCGCTGGGGCTATGGGGTCATGGTTGCTGGCATTTGGCTGGTCGTTGGTCAATTGGTATTGGGCATGTTCGTCGAGCAGGCATGGATCAACAGCTATTTCGGCGCCTACCTCGTCGCGAACCTATTATTTCTGGTTTTCGTTGTAGCGGAACTTGTGACTATCGCCGCACGTTTGCTGTATTACCGGCGTGGTGTCATCGGTGTCTAACATTAGCAATCACGTGCGGCGCTTGCGCTTCGAGGCCGACGAAATGTCTCAACAAATGCTCGCAGATGCCGTAGGCGTTACTCGGCAGACCATTATCGCAATCGAAAAAAACAAGTATTCGCCGTCTCTTGAGGTAGCGTTTAAGATTGCGGGGGTGTTCCGCTGCCCATTAGAGCGGGTCTTCTCATACGAGTAACTGCAATATTGGCTTTGGGGGGTAGCGTGATTTATAGGACGTTTGTTGTCTTAGGGGTTTGTCTGTTCGTTGGCGCTTGCGGCGGTGGCGGCGGTGGCAGTTCGCCGACTTCCGGTAGTGGCGGTGGCGGTGGCGGCGGCGGTGGGGGCACCGCTCCGACAAATAACATGCCGTCATTCTCTAGCGCCGATACGGTTTCAGTGGCTGAAGGACAGACCGCGGCCATCACCATCGAGATCGCAGATGAGGATTCGAATGACACCCTGAGTATCAGTATTTCGGGCGATGATGCAGACCTCTTTGAACTGGGCGTGTGTAATACCAGCCGATGCACCAGTAATACCCTAAGTTTTATAGAGGCCCCGGATTATGAGGCTCCCAAAGATGTGGATGCAGACAACACTTATATAGTAATTGTTACTGCCAGCGATGGTTCTGACAGCGTAAGTCAAACTTTGTCGGTCGTCGTGACCAACGTCGCGCCAACGTTCTCCAACGCCGCTACGGCCTCGGTGATAGAAGGGCAAACTGCGGTGATGTCTGTAGCAGCAGCGGATCCGGCGTCGGGTTCGGGAAATAGTTTTAGCTACAGTCTCGCTGGCGATGATGCAACGCTCTTCGCGCTCAGCGATACGTACCAGCTGTCATTTGTGGGGGCGCCTGACTTCGAAAATCCGGCTGACCAAGACCAGAATAATACATATCAGGTTATTTTGAAGGTTACCGATGGAGAACTCACCACCACTCAGGACCTTGCCATTTCGGTTTCAGACGCGTTTGAGGGTCGTGTTGTAGATGGGCCGATCGCTGGCGCCGCGGTTTTTGTCGATCTAAATGGGAACTTTACTCTTAATGCAGGAGAGCCCTCCGGGGCGTCTGACACCGATGGTTATTTCAAGATTGACATGTTCAGTGAAAGTGCTGGAGTCTCTCCTAAGGTAATAGCGAAGGGGGGCGTAGATGCCGCCACAGGAACGGCCCTCGACAGCCTCACTTTGATATCGGATGTGCCAGCCGATATATCATTGCCACTAAATGTAACGCCGATTACGACTGTTATTGCTTCGCTTGATACAGAGGCCGAGAAACAACAACTGCTTACAGCGCTTGGTATTTCTGGCGGGCTTGAAGCCGTTTTGACAACAGATACATGGGCGGGGTCGCTGGCAGGAGATGCAAATGCCGCGTCGGTCCAGCGACTGAATCAGCAGATCGGCCAAATAATACTGGCGGCCGCCAACATGTCCGAATCAAGTTCTGATGCGGATCCAGCCCAAGTTAGCCTCGCTATCGGGTCAGAGTTGGCGGGTCAGGCCGTCGATCAAGGTGCAGAAGCTCTTACCAAGACCGAAACATTACAAAGCGTGCTTACAGATGCGCTTGAAGTCGCCGCGCCAAGTCTTGATTTGAAGGTTCAGGACGTCGTTGCAATCGCTTCTTCGCTAGGAAGCTTGAATGCAGTAATAGGCAAGCAAACCCTCGATCCCTCCTCGGCCGATGCGGTTGAAATTGCCAAAATTGTTCAAGCTGATTTCGCCGCATCGGTATCCAGTCTGATATCCGGCGAATCCTCCACAGGTGTATTCTCTTGGAATACCGACCCTATCGCTTTGTTGGCCGATGCCGATTTTCTGGCGAATGCTCCAGATTCTGACGGGGACGGGGTTCCAGATATTCTTGATGCATTTCCGCTCGACTCAATGGAGACGACCGATACAGATTCCGATGGGATCGGTAACGTTCAGGACCCAGACGATGACGGTGACGGTGTTAACGATGCAGAGGACCTTTTCCCGTTAAATTTTGCCGAATCGAAAGATATCGACGGCGATGGTCTAGGCAATAACTCGGATTTGGATGATGACGGCGATGGTGTAGCGGATAGTAACGATGCTCTCCCTATGACCGCCGCGAATATCACCGATACCGATGGTGACGGTGTTGTCGATCTTTTTGATGTGCGTCCGAATGATGCGACTGTTACCAAAGCGGTTGAATTCAAGTTGAGCGAAGTTGTGTCCGTAGGTTTTGGTGAAGCCATCGATTTACGGGGTCAAACTGCGGGCGTTTCTGATAGTAAAAGCGGTGCGAGTTTTTATACAAAATTAATTGGCGCGTTTTTAGAGATGTTGCTTCCGGAAGCTCACGCAAACACCGCGCTGGAGAGTCTAACAAATGCTGTTACTTGGGATATTAGCGGCAATCTGGTGACGTCTTCCATACTTTCCTCTGAAACGCTGTTTATCGCCGAGACAGCGACATCTCCAGATGGTGAGTATTTTTACTTACTTACGAGCAATCACATCCAACGAGCCATTCCCCAGTTAGATCAAGAGGTCTGCTCTATCTACCGCGTTAAGCTTTCTAACATGGCCTTTGATTGTTTGCTGGATCCAAACGACGGGGATATTGAGCCGAAATCGCTCATCCCCGCGCTAGTGACGGATTTTGCGAGACGCGGAATTGCCTTCCGGTCCGATGGTGCAGCTGTGATGCAGGGGTTCAACTGGAATGCTGAATTACCCGATGGGGTGAATGGGGGCACTCAAAGCACCACTGCGTGGTTTATGGATAAAGATGGGGCGCTCACTCCTATTCCCCAGGATTTCCCCTACTACGCGACAGCAGTTTTTTGGTTGGGCGACGAAGCATTCGCTGTTGCGGAGTTTGCCCAAACCGAGC
>DEBN01000085.1:12651-13196 GCA_002348825.1 Gammaproteobacteria bacterium UBA2955 | reverse complement strand
ACGGCAGTTATCGAGGACGGGGTTACGAATTTCGGCAGCCCAATGGTGCAAAAGGATGGCGATATCTACTACTCGGGAAGCGTGCTCAGGGGCGACTCGCTTGTGATTGAGAACAGTGGTGGAGAAGGCTATCCGTTATTAGATACGGCAGGGGAGAGATTGCTGTTTCTTGTGGATTACATCCAAAGCCAGCGGGATGAGGAAATCAGGAACAGTGATCGCAATCGCATTTATAGTCTTGATGAAGACATTCGACTAGAACTTAGCGAAGGGGATGCTGATTGGTATGCGGGCACCAAGCAGAGCGGCACCGGGACCGACATAAAGTATCCACCCGTAGCGTTTACTTCTACGCATATTGCCCACCGTAAAAGCTTTGAACCTACTGAGCCCATACAGACGCTTGAAGGTGAAAATTTTCGGATGTTCACCACTTATGAGTTGGCGAACAATCAGGGAAGCGTTGAGATTCAGGCAGCGAGAGATATTTTTTTAATTCGGCCGAGTGCAAGCCACACCGGTGACTTGATCATCAATTACGAAGT
>DEBN01000085.1:0-12258 GCA_002348825.1 Gammaproteobacteria bacterium UBA2955 | reverse complement strand
AATTGGCGCGCGGATGGAAGGCCTACATCAGCTGATGACTACCTTGAGTGGGCGTCGCCAAACCCGCAAAGAGAAGGGTTTTGCGTATATGAATTCGCCACAAATAAATCGAAGTGCGTGAATTTCTCCAACTACGAATCAGTCGCGGTGGATATGGAGTACTTCAGAAGCACCCGTTATGACGCGGACGCCGTTTACCCGAATGGCGGCGGCAACGCGTTTCCCGGGGTACAGAATTTGCTTTTGGCAGGCGACATGCTACGTGTGTTTTTCAAAGACACGACGGATCACGCGTACTATCAGGCTTTCGCGCCGATAGACGAATTTATGGAAGGTGGGGAGGCGGCGCTGACTTTCGTGAACGCGGTAAATGGGGCTGGCGACTCAAATATCCTAAGTGATGCTGTAGATCTTTTGCCGCTGCAACCCAAACCGATGTCGGGCATTACGGTTGAGTACCTCGGAGCGGACCGCGTTTCAGTTGATTTTGGGCAGAGCTTGTCTTCCTATGGGCGACTACCAACCTTAGACATCGCGCAAAAAGGGACATCTCTGCAATTGAGAGGCTTACCTGTATGGTCGGAAAATCGCCAAAAAGTGACTTTTAGTTATTCACGACTTGGTGTGGATGCGAGCAATGACGTTTCTGTTAGCTTGACCTCGCCGATTTTCTTGTCGGATCAAACACGCCAGTACCGTCCATCGAGAGCGTTAACGTTTCGTCCCGATGGCATAAATGCCTTTACCATCGCTTCACCGCATGCCCAAGTGCAGACGATTGATCGAATCAATGGTCAAACGGTATCGACAAGTGTCGCTGCCATTACCGATGGAGATTCACTCTTCGTAGATGCTCGAGGGGTCGTAATTTCCAAAGCTTTGCTCGAATCTGGTGTTGCTCAAGATGGAGGCCTTTCAGGATCTGTCGCGATGCCTCTGGCATACGTGCCTGTTGGCGAGGGCGAAGCTCGAATGAGCGTTACCATTACCGAGCAAGGCAGTTCTGTAAAAGGACGGCAACTTTCGGCATCGTTTTTGGTTAAGTGGTCCGGAAACGGGGTTGCCGGAAACTTGGCCGTGCCGGCACAAACCGTGTCGGGAGACTACATTCCAGTCGCGGGCCCCGCGATTGAGTTTAACGTGGCGACTGCGGACTTGAATGTATTGCAGATCAACGATATTCGCAGAGGGCCCGCGTCCTTGGTGTTGAGCCTGGAATCGCTACTGACAAAAATTCAATCTATTGCTCGGGTGCCAATGGTCGCTATTGGCGAATATCATATTGCCGTGGATACAGAACTGCCTTTGGCCGATGCCGCAAACAATCCCATATCAAAACTAGAGATTCTGGTCTCAATTGGAGATTGATTTAAGGGACATAGATAGCGTTTTGCGCTGAGACTCTAGTCATTAATCAGGCAGTGCGTAGGCGATTACATAGCCGCCGTCATTATTGACCGGGTCGGACCCCTGGTCACCGTCGCTATGGTCAACGCCTACACTTACTGACGCAGCACCGGGCACGGTCAATAAGACATATTGCTTGCCGGTTTGCGGGCTGACATAAGTCATAGGTGTGGCGCTAGACGGTGCGTGGAGGGGGTCGGCGAATAATTCTTCGCCACTAAATAGATCGATAGCACGCATATAGCCGTCCATAACACCGCCAATAAAGATAAGCCCAGAATGGGTGACGATGGATCCAGCGGAGTAAGGAGTGCCCATTTCTAGTGGCACGCCAATGCGAGCGCCATTTAACGAGATTGCGGCAGTACCTAGTGGCCGACGCCAGATTATTTCTTGGCTGGTGAGATCGACGACTGCTATCTCGCCATAGGGCGGCTGGATACAGGGTATGCCCAGGGGCGAGGTGAACATATTCACGCGTGCGGAAAAAGGTGTGCCCCGTTGTTGTCCGCCAATTCCGTAACCTTGAGTATATCCCTCTCCACCGGTGCCAGGGTCCTGCTCTCTTGAAATCATGTGGACTGTAAATGGTAGATGCATATTGTTAACCACCATTAACTGCCGACGTTCGTCTACCGCAACGCTGCCCCAGTTCATGCCGCCACCTGGACCCGGATAAAGTAGGGTGCCGCGCTCCGAGGGCGGGGTCATTGGTCCTTCGTAGCGCAACTCTAATAGCGCTTTGCGGCAGGCGATTTGGTCAAACGGCGTGACCCCCATCATTTTTGACTCGGTAATGATCGGATAGGCAAAGGACGGCATACCGGTGGAAAATGGCTGGGTAGGTGATGACCATTCGTTCTCTAGATCCGTTTGCGGCACTTCCCGCTCCGTGACCCCGGTAAGTAGCTCACCGTTCTCCCTATCCAGTACGAAGATTTCACCCCGCTTAGTGGGGACGATTACTGCTTTTCGCCGCTCTCCGTTCAGGGTGAGATCCACAAGCGTCGGTTGCGACGGCACGTCGTAGTCCCAGATGTCATGGTGGGTGGTTTGAAAATGCCAACGGGTCAATCCGGTTTTGGCATCTACGGCAACAATAGAGCTGGCGTACTTCTCCATGGCATCGCTTCGATGGGCGCCAAAGTAATCAGGTGTGGCATTACCCGTAGGCAGATACACCAACCCCAGTTCATCGTCGGCAGATGTCAGGCTCCAAACATTCGGTGTACCGCGGGTATACGACTCGCCCTCAGGGGGCAATTGCGTGTTGCCTTCGCGGCCGATATCCCAGGCCCAAGCCAGTTTGCCGGTTTTTGGATCGTACGCCCGGACAACGCCAGACGGCTCTTCGACTTCTTGGTTGTCCATCACCCAGCCACCGACCACCAGTACACCGCTGGCAACCGTTGCCGGCGAAGTTACAAAGTAATAGTAGGGTTTAACTTCGCCCATGCCGGCAAGCAACGAGATTTGGCCATCGTTGCCGAAGTCATCGCAGGGTAAGCCTGTGTCCTTATCTACGGCTATCAGACGCGCGTCTGTGGTAGCGGTAAAGATTCGCTCTTTGCATCGCTCACCCTCGGCGACGTCTTCAAGCTCGTAATAAGTCACACCGCGGCAATTGCCAAGTAGGCTGTAAGGTGGCGTTTCGTTTTTGGGATCAAAGCGCCAACGTTCGCTACCTGTGTCAGGATCGAGTGCAATCATGACGTTCTGCGCAGTGCACAGGTACAAGCCGTCACCAATTTGCAGTGGCGTGCCGGAAAAACGCCCCGGCACGCCTGTTCGAACCTCCCAGGCCCGCTGCAACTGATCTACATTGTCGGCATTGATTGCATCAAAGGGCGCATAGCGCGTGCCGGCCTTATTGCCACCATAGGCGCGCCAGTCTGAAGTATTTTGAGCAGGACCATAGAGAGTGGGTTCATAGTCAACATCGGTGCCTCCGAATTGATTGATCAGTATCGCGCTCACTACCAGCAGGCTGGCCGCGGCAGATATCTGAACGCTGCGTAAACTCATTAGCTTAGGCATGTGTTCTGGCCACAGACCACGGCGGATCATCGGCAGGCACAGCCACAAAGCCAACAGCCCGATAATCCAAATACGCGAACCTACAGTCCAAAAGCCGGTACCAGATTCATAAACAGCCCACGCCAAAGTGAACAGCAACACTCCGCTAAACAGTGTCAAGCCTCTTGGTTTTCCTTTGAACAGGTCCCAGGCAACGGCCAACAGCGCCACCCCAGTGATCAGATAGTAGGGCGTGCCGCCCATGCTGAGTAATCCGAAACCCTGCCAAATCAAGGCCGCTGCGAACGCCGCGATGACGATTGCGGTGAGGTGTGGTGGTCTTGGTGCTTTTGCTCGGCGTTGTTCTGACACGCGCGCCCTCCCTAAATAAAATTCAATGACTATTGGCTGATGGGTCTACCCGAGCGCTCCGGTGCGGGCTTAAACCCAGCTATTTTGTCGAATTTGGTCACGGCCGCTGGTCCCTCGGCAGCGATGACATCGTTGCGCAATGTGGCGTATTCGTAAGGCGAGATCAACGTGCGTCTTGTATGCAAAAAGTACACAACGACGCCCCAGATGTTGAAGGCAAGGCATAGCGCGAGAATCTGTGGTCGGATTAGGTCGCTATAGAAAATCAGCATCAGCCCCTGAAGCCAGAACTCGGGTTTCAGCAGCAGTACGGTTACGCCCAGACGTCCCGGCAATAGAGTTGACCAAAGCACCGGCAAAATTACCGCAAAGCTGATGAAAATCAGTTCCAGTTCAAAGCGGGTTACCATGCCTTCAAGGGCGCCATTCAGGGCCACCATGCCCAGCACAAAACACAGGCCGGCATGCATTTTATGACCGACCTTATGGTGCAGCATAAGATAAGAATTGGGCCGATTGTCGATGTTCATCCAGGCCCTAGGTTTAGCTAAAAAATCGTCGAACAGTTCGTAGGTGCCGATGCCCAGATATATAACGGCTTCCACCCACAGTATCGCGTTTAAGCCTGATGTGGTCGGGTAAAACTCGGTGGCTCCAATCACGTCGCTCTCCATCGGTGTGATATTCGGGCCGATGTTAAACGCTCACTTGGGGGAAATATACCGCTGCTGGAGCAATCCCCGCAGGCGCAGCCGATGTGTTCGCGCTATTATTCAGATCGGCGTGGCATGACCCGCCGAGTCAGAATTAGTGACGGCAGCTAAACGCCTTAGCGTTATGTTGAGCGCTACCGTGCTTGGCGTTGCATTGATTGCGCGTTTCGGTCGGGGTAAATGTAAGTCGGAGAATGGGGAGCTGTAGATGCTGAGTTATAGAGAACAAGACAAGGTCGCTGTGATCGGTTTGGATGACGGTAAGGCCAACGCCGTGAGTCATGGCTTTGTCGATGCCATGAACGAAGGCTTGGACCGCGCTGAAAAATTGGCGGGTGCCGTTGTCATCACCGGTCGAGAGGGAGTTTTCAGTGCCGGTTTCGATCTGAAGGAGTTGGCGAAAGGTGCCAAGGAGCGTACGGAGTTGGTAAACCGAGGTGCTGCCATGTTGCTGCGGTTGTTTTCGTTCCCGCAACCCGTGGTGGTGGCGAGCAACGGCCATGCAATTGCAGCGGGCGCATTGGTGCTCCTTGCAGCAGATACCCGAATTGGGGCTGCTGGGGATTTTAGATACGGCCTAAACGAAACTGCGATCGGGATGTCATTGCCGCCGTTTGGCATGGAGATGGCCAAGTGTCGATTGTCGAAACGTCATCAAACCCAAGCGATCATTCAGGCCCAGCTCTACCCGCCTGATGCTGCGCAACAGGCGGGTTACTTGGATCAAGTGGCAGAGGCGGGTGATCTAGAGAATCTGGCGTTTGCGCAGGCGACAGCATTGGCAGAACTGCCGGCTGCGGCCTACGCCGCGACGAAGCTCGACGTGCGTCGCGAATACATCGACCGCATTGCGGCCAGCTTAGCTTGAAGCCTTGGTCGAAAGTGGCGGTTTTGCCGGATGCAGAGGTGGAATAGCCATGCACACAGCGCTTGATGGGGCTATGTGCTGGCAGTAGAATACGCGCCGCTTTTGCGATCGCGTGCTGCAAACCCGTGTTGGATAACGGTCGGATGGGTTTCGGCAAACACGCTCAAATAGGCAAAAAAAACCTTGTTTTACATAATGTTGCATGGTTTTCTCTGACTTGAGCGATTCGGTAATCAAATGGAGATGCCCATTAAAAAAGCAAGTAAGCGAGTAGATCGTTCGCTTTTGAATGAAGACATTACAGCCGCTGACGTTCGACTTGTCGGTGCCGGTGGAGAACAACGTGGCGTGGTGAGCCGAGCCGAAGCTCTGGCAGAAGCCAGGGCCGCGGGCTTGGATCTGGTGCTTGTAGCAGCAGAAGCGGAGCCACCTGTATGTAAAGTCATGGATTATGGCAAGCATCTGTTCGAGCTAAAAAAGACCAAGGCAGCTCAGCGTAAAAAGCAAAAGCAGATTCAGGTGAAGGAAATGAAGTTCCGGCCTGGAACGGAAGAGGGCGACTATCAGGTAAAACTACGCAACCTGAAGCGCTTTTTAGAAGAAGGCGACAAGGCCAAAGTGTCATTGCGATTTAGGGGCCGCGAGGTAGTTCACCCCGAAATTGGCATGTCATTGATGACCCGAATCGCCGAGGACCTGGACGACCTCGGATCGGTTGAAGCCGAGCCGAAGTTTGAAGGTCGACAAGTGATCATGGTGTTGGCGCCGCGTAAAAATAAAAAGGCACCGAGCGCGCAAGCAGCCACCTGACGGCAGGCTCTGCGAAGCGACCAAGACACTTGCAATAGCAGAAGAATAAGAAAGCAGACTCATCTGTCGCTGTCAGCCACGTGTCATGCGCGGGGCGCAGCAAATAAGCGAAAACGCTCAAGGCGTTTTTTCAATGAATCGCGTGGAGTTCAGGCAAATGCCTAAGTTAAAAACACACCGTGGTGCCGCGAAGCGATTTCGCCGCACTGCAACAGGGTTTAAGCGCAAGCAGACCAACAAGAATCACATTCTGACCAAAAAAGCGCCTAAGCGTAAGCGTCAGTTGCGTGGCATGGAGAATGTGGCGGCGGCGGATGTGCCGGCGTTGCGTACTATGTTGCCCACCAAGGCTCGATAGGAGGAACCATGCCGAGAATCAAGAGAAGCGTGGCCTCGAGAGCACGTCGAAAAAAAATCTTAAAGGCTGCAAAAGGCTACTACGGCGCGCGCAGTCGCACGTTCAAAGTTGCCAAGCAGGCGGTGATCAAAGCCGGTCAATACGCCTATCGTGATCGGCGTCAGCGCAAGCGTCAATTTCGTCGGCTGTGGATTGTGCGTATTAACGCCGCCGCGCGCGAACACGGCTTGTCCTATAGCCGCTTTATAGCGGGTCTCAAGGAAGCAGGCATCGAGGTGGATCGTAAAGTGTTGGCAGATATTGCTATGCACGAAAAGGACACTTTCGCTGCGTTAGCCAAGCGCGTGCAGCCGGCAGCAGCAGAAGCCGCATAAAGGTGGTGCTGCCGCGCGCAGCGTCACGAGCTACTTTCGGGAGACCCTACACAGTGAGCGAGCCGCTGGGTTCGTTCGGTCTTCCGTTGGTAGGTGCATTATAGAAAGGGAAGACATGGGGCTTCCCTTTTTTATGGGCGATCCTTGGGAACTACTGGAAACAACGCATGGACATTGAAGACATCTTGCAACGCGGCCAGCAGCAAGCGGCGAAAGCCGAAGATTTGCGTGAGTTGGACGATGTGCGGGTCGAGTTTTTGGGCAAAAAGGGCGAACTCACCGCGCTGTTAAAGCAGCTTGGCACTCTAGACGCTGCAGAGCGCCCTAAGGCCGGAGCGCTGATAAACCAAGCCAAGGTGGCGTTGCAGCAGGACATTGAACAGCGCAAAGAACATCTGCAGCGTCAGGCGTTAGCGCAGACGCTAGCCTCGGATACAGTGGATGTCACGCTGCCAGGTCGCCAGCCGGCACATGGCGGATTGCATCCGGTGACTCAGGCCATGTACCGCATAGAAGACATATTTACCGGGGCGGGGTATCGGGTGGTGGCGGGCCGTGAAATCGAAAACGATTATTACAACTTCGCCGCTTTAAATATTCCGAGCCATCATCCGGCGCGCGCCATGCACGACACTTTTTATTTTGGCGACGGTACTCTGTTGCGCACGCATACCTCGCCCAGCCAGGTGCACACCATGGAGCAACAGGCGCCGCCGATTCGTGTGATTTGTCCTGGTCGAGTGTACCGCCGAGATTCCGACCTCACCCATAGCCCCATGTTCCATCAGGTCGAAGGTTTGGTGGTGGATGAAGGCATCAGCTTTGCGGATCTAAAGGGCACGGTGACCGATTTCCTCCAGCGTTTTTTCGAAAAAGATTTGAAAGTCCAGTTTCGCCCCTCTTATTTTCCGTTTACCGAGCCGTCCGCTGAGGTGGACGTGCATTGTGTTCACTGTATCGGCAAGGGGTGCCGAGTGTGCAGCAATACCGGCTGGCTTGAGGTTATGGGCTGCGGCCTAGTGCATCCTAATGTGTTGAATATGTCGGGCATCGATACCGAAGTGCATTCCGGTTTTGCGTTTGGCTTCGGTGTAGACCGCCTGGCTATGTTGCTGTTCGAGGTAGATGACTTGCGGTTGTTCTTCGACAATGACATGCGATTTTTGCAGCAATTTGCCTGATGGCTAAGCGGGGCGTATACCGATGCGCGGATTTAAAGAGAGCAAAACATGAAATTTAGCGAAGCATGGCTTAGACAGTGGGTTAATCCAGAGCTAGAGCGAGACGCGTTGCTGCAGCAGTTAACCATGGCCGGGCTCGAAGTGGACGGCGTCGAATCTGCGGCCAAACCATTCAGTGGCGTAGTGGTCGGACGTATTGAAACCGCGGAACAGCATCCAGACGCAGACAAATTGCGTGTCTGCAAGGTCAATGATGGCAGCGAAACCTTTCAGGTCGTATGTGGTGCTCCCAATGCGCGTCCGGGTTTGCAGACCGCGTTTGCCAAAGTTGGGGCGGTATTGCCGGATAACTTCAAGATTAAGAAAGCCAAGCTGCGCGGCGTTGAATCCTTCGGCATGTTATGCAGTGCAGATGAGCTGGGATTGGGTGATGACCACAGTGGCATTATGGAGCTCGGCCAACACCTAGCGGTTGGCAGCGATCTGGCGCAGACCGTGGGTGCAGAATTGCCCTTGGACGACATCACTGTGGACCTAGATTTAACCCCTAACCGTGGTGACTGCCTGTCGATCAAGGGCCTAGCTCGAGAAGTTGGGGTGCTGAATAATCTTGCGGTCAGCTACCCGGTCATCGAGCCTGTGGCGAGCGCAAGCGAGCGCGTTATGCCGATAACGGTCGCAGCAAAAGCGCAATGCCCGCGCTATCTCGGTCGCGTAATCGAAGGCGTGGACTTGTCTCGGCCCACGCCGTTATGGATGAGCGAACGGTTGCGTCGTTGTGGTTTACGCAGCATTGACCCGGTGGTGGATGTGACCAATTACGTGCTCATAGAACAAGGGCAGCCAATGCATGCTTTTGACCTCAACCGCTTGGCCCAAGGCATCAACGTGCGAATGGCCGAAGTGGGCGACAAATTAACCTTGTTAGACGGGCAAGACGTCGAGTTAGACGCGGAAACGCTGGTCATCGCCGATGCCGCTGGGCCGGTTGCTATTGCCGGGGTCATGGGCGGCAAGCATTCGGGGGTGCAGGAAAACACACAAGATTTGCTTTTGGAATGTGCGTTCTTCGCGCCGCTAGCGATCGCTGGAACTGCGCGCCGCTATGGTCTGCATACGGACGCCTCGCATCGTTATGAGCGCGGCGTTGATGCCGAGCTGCAAAATGCCGCGTTGCAGCGGGCGACTCGATTGCTTCTCGACATCGTTGGCGGTGTTCCGGGGCCGATTGTGGAGGCGCTGAGCGCAGACGACTTACCGATTACTCAGGTAGTGACGCTGCGCCAGAGTCGGCTGCAAAGCGCTTTGGGCGTCGATATAGACGCCAACACAGTGGATCAGGCGATGACGCGTTTGGATTTTGATGTACGCGAGCGCAAAGACACCGACGCGGGTGTTGAATGGCAAGTGCTGGCGCCCTCACACCGTTTTGACATCGCCCTAGAGGCGGATCTGATCGAAGAGGTGTGTCGCATATACGGCTACAACAACATACCGAGTACGGTACCTGTTGCGCGGCCCGCATTGGCCGAAGTGCCATTAGCAGAGCATTCTGAAGTCCAGTTGAAGCAGCAACTGGTGCGGTTGGGCTTTAACGAAGTGATTACCTACTCCTTTGTAGATCCGCAGTGGCAACAGGCGTTCGATCCGAGCCACGCGCCACTGCAACTCTTAAACCCAATGTCTTCCGAGCAGTCTGTAATGCGCACGACGCTGCTGCCCGGTTTGGTACAGGTGGCAAAAAACAACAGCTTGCGGCAGCAAACCAGCGGCCGCGCTTTTGAAACCGGATTGGTGTTTCTGCCTGCGGACGGCGAACTGGTCCAGCGAGCGATGATTGGTGGCGTAATGTGGGGTGATCGAGAGGCAGAGGGTTGGTATCAGTCCGACAGCCCGGTAGATTTCTTTGACGCCAAAGGGGTGGTGGAAGCGCTGTGTGATTGGGCCGGACAGCGCGTCACGTTCCGGCCGCTGATCGATGAAGCCTTCCATCCGGGCCAGAGCGCTGAAATCTCTATCGGCGATCAGGTCATTGGGCGGGTAGGTTTAGTGCACCCACACGTGCAAAAACTGGTTGATGTGTCGCCGGCGTTTGTCTTTGAACTGCGCAGCGATGCGGTTTTGGCCAAAGCGCCGCGTCGTCACCAAAGCATATCCAAGTTCCCACAGGTGCGACGTGATTTGGCAGTGGTTGTGCAGCGCGATGTGCCAGCGGCTTCGGTATTAGAGACCGTTCGCGACGCCGTAGGCGAAAAGTTAGTGGATGTGAGGTTGTTTGACGTGTATCAAGGCGAAGGCATTGATTCTAATGAAAAAAGTCTAGCTTTGGGCTTGACCTTACAGAGTCAAACGACGACATTATCGGAAGAAGAAATAAACGCTCTAGCAGATGCGGCCTTGCAGGCGATGCAACTGAAGCATTCTGCAAGACAACGGTGATCGCTAAGGGTAAACCGAAGGGTAAATTGATTAAACACCGAAAAAATAGAAAAGATTAATACTGTTGGTTGTTGAGCTGGATAGGTAAAGTGATTGGGGACGTTGCCGCTAAGAAGAACAGCAACTCATAAATTTGAATTGCTACAAAACCTTGGGGAAGGAAAAAGTGTCGGCACTTACCAAAGCTAAAATGGCGGATCAGTTATTTGATGAGCTGGGATTAAACAAGCGCGAAGCCAAAGAGATCGTTGAACTGTTCTTTTCCGAAGTATCAAATTCGTTAGAGAAAAACGTGCAAGTAAAATTGTCCGGTTTTGGCAATTTTGATCTTCGTGAAAAAGGCGAGCGGCCAGGACGCAACCCAAAGACTGGCGAAGAGATACCGATCACCGCGCGGCGCGTGGTTACGTTTCGACCCGGCCAGAAACTCAAAGCGCGGGTTGAGGTCTATGCCGGTGATCCGCAAGAGTCAGAGACTGAGCGCTAAAGTATGTTAGAGCCCGGAAGCAACGGCGAACTGCCCCCGATTCCAGGCAAACGTTACTTCACAATAGGCGAGGTCAGCGGGCTGTGTGACGTAAAGCCCCATGTGTTGCGTTATTGGGAGCAGGAGTTCCCGCAGCTAAAGCCAACAAAACGCCGAGGCAACCGCCGCTACTATCAACGCCAAGATATTATTATGATCCGGCAGATCCGAGCGTTGTTATACGAACAAGGTTTCACCATAGGGGGCGCACGGCTGCAGCTCGGTAGCGATACAGCGAAAGACGACGTAACCCAATTTAATATGTTGGTGAAGCAAACCTTAAGCGAACTGGAAGACGTACTTCGCGCGCTTAAAGCCTGAACTGTCAGCGCAGCGCTGGGTCTTGCGAAACGTTATGAGACGAATCCTACCGGTCCTAATAGCCGCAATTTTGCTGCTTCCGATGTGGAGTAACGCGACGTCGATAAAACCGGCCGCAACCTACCGGTACGAAGCGCGCATGGCTTTTTTAAATGCAGGGGTATTGACGCTCGATTTCGATCGTAAAGGAGAGGTCTACGAATTTCTCGGTGTTTTCAAAACCTCTCGCGCAATGAACAAATACTATACGTGGAATGGCCAATTCGCTTCCAAGGGGCAATGGCAGGGCGGCAATCCAAAAACCGAGGCCTACCTGACGCTCAGCAAAAGCTCCGATGACGGCTACAAGGTTACCCTCTACGGACCCAAAGAAACTCGGCGTATGCGCAAGGCCGGTGAACCGTTTGAGACCATTCCAACGCCACAGGGCGTGGATCTAATTTCGGCACTGTTCCTAAGTCCGGACTGCTACAAAGGCTCAAAAGTACACGACGGCGAGGACGACTACGAGATACGACTGCTCAACCGCAAAGCCAGAGCGGTGAAGGCAACAGAGCGCTACTACAGCGGCCCCGGTATACAGTGCGACTATGAGGTAAGGGACAACAAAGATCGTAAACGTCGGATACAGGTCGCCCTTGCAGAAATAAGCGGCGCTACAGTCGCAGTAGCAGCGAGCATCAAGATACCACTGTTGCCGGATCCATCTTTTAGACTATTGATAGCTGACGCAGGGACGTTAGAGCGCGCAGAGAAATCTTCCGCCGACGTATTAGGTGGGTTATAGCCGATCGATCGAAGGGTGTGTCGCGTAGTCGGGCATGGCCAGCGCGGCCCAGTCTGGGCGTGCTTCGCGAAGCGCAGTATGAGCGC
>DEBN01000155.1 GCA_002348825.1 Gammaproteobacteria bacterium UBA2955 | reverse complement strand
GCGGCAGTAACTCAAGGGTCCTTGTCGGTGACTATTTCTGCAACGAATGAGGTCGTGCAGCCAAATACGCAAGTTGTCGCAGGACAACCGGGTGTCGGCGGCGTCCCGGCTGATGTGGCGAACGCAGAAATCCAGGTAACAGAAGATTTGCGTCCTATGTTCCTGTTCCAGCCTGGAATTGATTTACGAGAGATCGTTGATGCGGTTAACGGTGTGGGCGCAAGCCCGTCCTCGTTGATTGCAATTTTAGAAGCGCTCAAAAGTGCCGGCAGCCTCAGGGCTGAACTGGTTGTGATCTAGGCAGCGCGCTGTGACTACGGTAAACACCTCAACCTCGGCGCTCGACTTTGCGCAGATCGCTCAACTTAAGAGCAACGCTAAAGCCGACGAAGCTGGCAGTCTGAAAGAAGTTGCACAGCAGTTCGAGTCGATTTTTATCAACATGATGCTGCAATCCATGCGCAAAGCCACAGAACGTTCCGGGCTTATGGATTCCGATGCGGCTCAAACCTACGAGTCGATGTTCGACCAAGAGCTGGCCTTGCACCTAAGTGAACAAGGGGGCCTTGGCGTTGCCGAGGCGCTGGAACGGCAAATGCAGATGAACCAAAGCCGTGAGCGTATCGCAGCGCCTGACGGTTTGCCGCTTAAAGGCGATATGCAACACGCATCGATGCGCCTCAGCCAAGGGGCGGATACCTATACGTTAGACCGTAAACCGGCAACCAGCGCGAGGACGCTAGAACGATGAGTGATTTGCTCTCTATTGGCAGCAGCGCGATAAAAAACAGTCAGCTAGCGCTGACCGTAGTCAGTAACAATATCGCCAACGTCAACACTGAAGGCTATGTTAAACAGAGTCTTATCTACGAAGAGAACGCATCTTCTGCTCTGGGCCGGTTTTCTATTGGCACGGGTGCGGTGGCAGATGGTATTCGCCGTGCTTACGATGGCCTGGTCGAAAACTCTGTACGCACTAGCGAAAGCGATCTGGCGGCGCAACAACCCATCGTCGACATGACGAATCGGTTAATCGATGTATTTGGTGATCAACAAGCGTCGCTGGTACCGGCGCTGGGCGGCTTGTTCGATAGCTTCCGTGATCTGAGCCTCGACGCCTCCTCGGAAGTTCGGCGTGATCAGGTGCTGGGTAGTGCCCAAAGTCTGGCCGCCCGTTTTAATGACCTGTCGGCGCAGCTCGACGCTTTTGACCTAGAGTCCACTGGGGCGCTCGAGGGTAAGCTCGGAGAATTGAACGTATTGTTAGAGCGCTTGGGCCAAATCAACGGCAAGCTGCAGAAGGTTAAGGATTTATCCAAACAGCCGGCAGACCTATTAGATCTTCGCGATCAAGTACTGCGCGATCTTTCTGGTTTTGCAAAAATCGCCGTTGTGGAAAATGCCAACGGTACTGTGAAAGTAGGTATCGGTAATTTGGACAAGACCGTGGTCGAAAACAATCGGTTCGGTCAGGTGAGCATGCAGTCAACCGGCGGCAGGCCGGCCAGTCTGCAGTTGGTATTGAACTTTGACTCTCGTGACCAAGACCTCGGGCAAATTGACGGCGGCGAGCTGGCCGGTTTAATGAATTTTAGAGATCGTGTGCTGAGTCCAACTATTGCAGGGTTCGAGGCATTGGCGGCGAATTTGGTGACAGAAGTAAACGCCACGCATGCTCAAGGTATGGACCTGGCGGGGAACGTTGGACAAGCAATTTTCGCGGTAAAACCCCAAGCCGATGTGTTCTACGGTGACGCCGCAGGTCGCATCCTCGTTGAAGTTAGCGCCCCAGACGACGCGTCTGTCGACGGCAAAACGCTGCAACTGCAGTTCGACGGTGGCCGCGATCAATGGTTTGGAATCGACGCGGATGGGCAGCGCGTCGCCGCGCAAGGCTCTTCGACAACCGTCATGATCGATGGCATTAAAATAGAAATTAGCGGTTCGGCGCAGGCCGGTGATCAGATACAGATCGGGATGCGTGCCAACGTCGCGGATTCGATGTTCGTTGCGCTGACGGATGTAAAAAAACTGGCGGCCGCACAGCTTTTTAACGTCACAACCGCTGCAACAAACGTGGGCAATGCTCAGGCTCAAGTCAGCCTGATAAGTCAAACACCACCCACCTCGCCGCGAGCGCTTGCAGCGGTATTAGCTAACAATGCGCACCCCTCGGCGGCAACGACGGTTCAGACCAGCTTAACTCAGGCGTTAATGCGCATACCTGCTGGCACTTCAGAGCTGAATCTGCTGTTAGCGGACCCAGCCACCAACACCGCCGAATTGCAGGTTTTTACTCGCGATGGCAGGCATTTATTCGGGCAGGCGTTAACGGCTGCAGAACAACAGCTTGCGATTTCTACAGCGAACGGATTTATATCCGGTGCCGCCTATTCCCAGGCCTATCTAAATGACGGCGTTACTGAAGTCCGGGTGGCGGCATCAGACCTGTCGACCACCAACGGTTCGTTAACCATTAACGGCGTCGTTATAAGCGCAGCCAACCCTGTGCCTTCGCAAGAAGATTTGGTGGCATTAGTCAATGCGCAGACAGCACAAACCAATGTTCGGGCGGCAATAGACCCTCGGGATGGTGCGTTTGTGTTATCTAACGTTGTTGGCAAAGAGGCCGATGCCATTGTTTTGGCGGCCCAGCCCGGTGTGTTAACGACCCACAGCGGCACGGTAGTCCCCGAGCGCTATTTAGATAAACCCTGGCAGGCGGGACAGATTTCTCGGTCCTCTACCGAGGTGTTGGCGGATGGTTCGCAACAGCTGCGTGCTGAAGCCCGTATTGAGGGAGACGCCATACCTGCAGCGGTAGGTAATGGCGCTCCTATCATCGCTGCAGGCGCCCTCAATTTAAATGGTAAGGCACTTGGCGAGCTCGCTCTCGGTGTCGGACAGCAGTTGACGAGTAATGACCTTGTCACTTGGCTACAGCAAAATATCGATGACCAGCAGCTGCCGCTCGCAGTCAGTCTGAGTAACGAGATCAGAGTAGCCGCGGACGACCTATCACGAGTGAATGGCAACCTAACGATCAATGGCGTGATTGTTAACCAGTTAGAGCCGATTGAGTCATTGGACCAGTTGGCAGAACTCGTCAATAACGCCAATGCCCTAACCGGTGTTGAGGCCTACAAGGACTTTGACGGCAGCTTAGTACTGCGCAACACGGGGGCCGATAAGCAGGGCGACGCTATTATATTTGGTGCTGAGCCCGGGGCCATCGCCAACCTAAGTGGTGCGGTAAATCCGCGCTTGATTATTGAAGCACAGCGCGGCGCCGGCGACCTTGGGGATAAGCAAGTCGCGCTGACGCTGGGCGCTAACGGCAGTTTTAAAGATTTGTCGGTGCTTGGTATGCGCGGTGAGATCGCTATCGATGAGGCGCTAACGGAAGACCTCATTGTATTCTCCACGGGCGCGCTGGGTTCCACCGCGCAAGTGGCGGCGAGCTTTTTATCTGGCGCCGCTGACCCTTTGAGCTTGCGCGACCGTACCTTAGACGTTGAATTTACGACAGCGGACAGTTACGCCATTGTCGATCGTGAATCCGGCACGCTGTTGGCAGAGCGGGCATATACCCAAGGCTCGATGATCACCTACCAAGGCCTTCAATTAGAATTATCGGGAGTGGCTGCGGCAGGAGATCGTTTTGAGATTAATAACAACGCGGGTGGCGTAGGCAGCAATGAAAATCTTGCACGGCTCGCCCAGATCGAAACGATGACGTTCGGCGCGGAAGAGCAAACCATCCAACAAGGCTATCTTACGCTGTTAAACAGGGCTGGCACCCTCTCGAGCCAGGCCCAAGTGGCACAGCAGGCGCTGGAAATCGTAAGAGACCAGGCGGTCTCTGCTCGCGAGAGCGTCGCAGGGGTGAACCTAGATGCAGAAGCGGCAAGCTTGATCAAGTTTCAGCAGGCCTATCAGGCATCTGCCCGACTGATACAAACCGCCAACCAATTGTTTGACACGATAGTGCGCCTGTAGGCGTGGGTTAAGATTAAGAGGTAACCATGCAGATTTCGACACAGCAGTTCTTTGACCGCTCACTGCGTAACATGCAGGAAACGCAGTCCGACGCGGCGAAAACCAATGAGCAGTTATCGACGGGTAAGGCGCTTATCCGGCCCAGTGACGACACGGACAAATTGCGTACCATCGGCAACCTCGAGCGCGCGATCGAAAAAGTTCAGACTTATAACGACAACGTCGATCACTT
>DEBN01000157.1:12487-12991 GCA_002348825.1 Gammaproteobacteria bacterium UBA2955 | reverse complement strand
ATCGCTCTTCTGGGAGGCGCAAAGCGGGTTCACAAGTTCGCGCGTTAATGAGAATGGCTTAATAGAAGGTGAATGTCTGAATTTTTTCGAAACATGACGTTTTGGCGCTGTCGCCTGTAGACCTGGACGTCATTACCCACTCTGACTCCTCACCATTGTATATGATGCATTCATTGGTTGAGTCGTCGCCACTGTTTACGACATACACCACTCGCTCTTTGCGCGCGCGGTCCTCACCGAAGGTCGTGAACGAGATCGCGGCAAATTCATCGTTTTTTAGGGCGGACTGCGTCGCCTCGAACGTTTCGGTATCGATAAATAAATCCTTGAGCTTTTGGTAGGTGTCGGGGTAATTAATTTGCGAGCGATCGCTGCCCAAAAACGTTAACGGCGGACTCGAGTATAGGGCACTGTTATCACTGAGCTGATACTGCACCGCAAACAGTTCTTCGCTGTTTCCTCGGTCGTTGAGTCGGTTATTCCAAAGATTTTTTCGATCATTAA
>DEBN01000157.1:8170-12103 GCA_002348825.1 Gammaproteobacteria bacterium UBA2955 | reverse complement strand
ATATTGTGATTAATCTGTTCTTGGACCTCCACTATGTCTGGGCAGCCCGCACCCGTGCACTCGCGGATTTCGTCAAAAATCAGCATTGCCGTATAACTGCATTGGGTCGAGTTGCCGCTGCGTACTTTTTCTTCGCGGTATTGAGAGGTAATGTTTATGTTATCAATTAGCGAATCGTTGACATGGCCGCCATAGCTTAAATAAGACGTTAGTTGATCCAGAATGTTGGAATATGTTGGCTCGTACGAGTCACAGGAATCAACGGATTCGGAAAGGTCGCATCGGTAATCTGCAATTTTGCCGTTCTGCAGAACTTTTAATCCCTGGGTATGCAAATTGTTGGTGATGGCCCAGCCGTCGGCGCCGTCACTGCCGCTGAAATTTATTCCGACCGACATTTCCACGAAATTCAGATTCTCAGTATTCACACCAAACAATTGCTCGCTGGAGGTCTGAGACAAACCCACAAAAGGTTCATAATCCGCCGGTAAAGCATCGGCAAATTGCGTTCGTAGAGCCGCTCTTACCGATTCCGCCGCCTGTAAGAAGCCGACTATCTTTTCTGCCTTAGCTCTCCTATCTGTGTTGTTTGATGCAATGTAATCCTCATATAAATCTTCAAGTGTCACTTGGTACTTACTTTGTAGCTGGCCTACAAAATCGTCGATTGAAGCGATCACCTCACTGGCAACCGCGTTGGCATTACTGCCACAACCGTCAGCTGCTTCAATGCCGTCGATCGACAGTCGGTCCTTAACCTCTCTTACTACGTCCAAAAACAGCCCGGTGAAAGGCGAGATGTTGACCAAGCCAGTGCTGGAAAAGTTCGAAGGTACGAAGTACATGGTAAACGCTTCGGTAATTGTTCCTAGATCTTCATCAACCGCGCCTACCGGCACTTCAGCAACCTGTATGCGATTCTGTGCGCAGGCAAACGAAATATCGCTTATGGCATCAAATTCGCCGTTTTTATAGGGGAATTCATAGTCGCCATTGCCATTGTCCACAGCCGATGGCTCGCCTGGATCCTGCTGAAGATTCCAGTTGAAATCGATATAAACATTTGCGCCTTGGATATAGCCGTCGATGACCTTTGCGCGCAGCAATGGTTCATCGTCAGAGGTTGTTGTTGACGAGGCGCTGGCAGATGAAGAGGTGGTTGCTGCAGAGTTGCCGGACGCAGCTGTTGGACTGCTGGCCCCTCCGGAGCCGCCGCCGCCTCCACAGGCCGCCACAGACGCTGTTGCCAGAGCCAGCAGAATGTTTCGAATGCTCAAACTGTTTCCCCCACTCGCACAGAAAGTCGTCGATGGCGAGCTGAACAATTGATGTTCCGGTGCCAGCGAGGGGTCGACTCTATCTTGTGGGTTGGCAAAAAACGACCATAAAGTTAAAACAGGTTCGTTTTCCGATCTGGGCGCGCAAACAAGTTTATGTCTCCGGGCTCTTAATGCGTGGGTTCGAGTTATGCGCCTAGGAACTGAACCTATAACGAAGTTTTACCGTAAAGGTGTCGATGATAGGCTGATTAAAGGCTTCTTCGAACAGCGAGCCGAAGTCGTCGTTATACTGGTTGGGCAGGTTGCTGCCGCGGGTATATACGATGAACAAATCGGACAAAGGAGCGATTTCCCACCGATATCGAAGCTGCGAGGTCATCTGCGACACGGCAAAGTCGTCGACATTGCTCGGATTGTTTTTAGTTCTGCGGATCAATCGACCGGGTGTGGTGGGGACCCGCCAAAACTCGGTTTCCTCAGCAACGATGCCGATCCATTGCAAGCTGAAGCGAAGTTGCTGGTTGGCGCTAATGAAGTAATCCATGGACAGGCCTGGCCGAACCTGCAGGGCGTCGAAGGATGTGAATAAGGTATCGCCCTGATGCAGATACCAGTTGTCTGACTGTACAAAGCCGAGGTCGAAATCCAACGAGAAACGGTCGACGGGTCTGTAAGTGAACCCGAAGTCGGCGATGTAGCTGATATCGGTATCCATACCACCGCGGCTACCAAACTGGATAGACGTAGCAAACTTTTTCGCTGTGCTGGTGCCGTAAGAGAACAGTACCATATGGCCTCCCTCGTACTGAAACAGCCCGTTGCCACGGCTGTTTTTGTCGTCGTAATACGCGGGTAAGTAATTCATCTCCATACGAAATTCGGAGTTATCCGCAAACAAAAGACCGGCGAAAACCCCGGCATAGCCGCGGTTTAAATAGCCATCGCCGTTTTGATTGGCTCGAAGGAACAGTCCCAGAGATCGATTGCGCAGCCAACTTGGCAGGCCTTGAGATTGCATGGTCATGAAACTGTAGGAAGCGCCGTAGGAATCGTTGGTCCGTAAATACCCCAAGTCGGAAATATCCAGCTTATCGTCCAATGCGTCTATGCCCAGACTGTGACTCATACCTTGTTGAGGCGTATACGCAACGTCGATAAATAATCCGTAACCCTGCGTATCCGCTTTTTCAGAGGCCATTACTTGGTTGTCGATTGACCACTTGCCGCTCGGGGACATCCAGTGGGTGTCGATACCATGCACCACAGCGTCATGGTGCACAGAATTCGCCACGGTCCCCAAATAGCCGATCGAGTTTCGACCCGCGTCCGATGACGCTTCGTACAATAAGCGAGCTACGCCGAAATCGCGGCCGTCGGTTTTAAGTGTTACCGCGTCGCCGGTCGCGTCATTTTGCCCTATAAAATCGGACTCATTTTCAAAGGCGGATAAAAATCCGTACCTGAGATTTCCCGATTGTCCCACCGCTTTAACAGCGCCAATTAATTCCGTCGGTTTGCTGAGCTCAACACCTGCAACGCTAACACCGTCCGGTATGTCGACGTTGCGCGCGGCACCGCCGATGCGACGGGTGTTCAAAAGGGTGGTGGGCTCCATGGTGTAGGGCAAAATGGCGCTCCTGCCGCCACTGCCGCGCGGGTTGCTCCACTCAGACCTCGATCGAGGCGTGGTTTCAAACACCTCGGTACCCTCTAAAAAGAACAAACGCTTTTCTGGAAAGTAGGTTTCGTAAGCGGTGAGGTTGACCACCACGTCGTCCGATTCTACCGCGCCAAAGTCGGGATTCAGCGTTGCCGTAAGCTGCAGGTTACTGCTTGGCCGCCAAGACAAATCAACACCCACTCGCGCATCGTTTTGTTCGCGCATGTTGTCCACGGTTGCTGAAGCATAGGGGTAGGCTTCCCATTGCTGTCCGAGCTGCAGCTTTTGCACCCGATAGGGTTGGAACCCCGAGATGAACCGCGCGCCAGAGAACGGCAGTTGTGGCCAGCCCCAAAATTCGTCGAGATAGGCCACCTTTCTGGCGACGAAGATTGCTAGGCTTCGTTGTGTGTCTGATTCCGGCATGGCGAGTATTGACCAAGGTATAAAAATCTCGGCGCTCCAGCCGTCGGGCAGGGTCCGGGTCTTACCGCGCCAGGCGCCATCCCATTCGTAGGACATTACGCTCTCGGGTGCGAGTTTACCGTCCTGTTTTGTTCCACCTAAATTTATGCCAAATATATAGCCGTACAGCCCCTGCCCGGATGTATCCAACATCAATGAAAAGCCATCTCGATTGATGTCTTCATCGCGAGCGGAAAGCCTTTCTACCAGTGTCGCGGCAGGCTGCTTCATGATTGCCGCAACGTAAAGGCCGTTGTCGTCGTAGAAAATTCGGGTTTGTGTTTCGTGCCGGCCGGGCTCGAGAGTGTCCGGATCCAGCACCGTTAACCGATCAAAGGGTTCTATTTGCGCCCAAACACCTTCGTCGATGTAGCCATCGATGCTGATTTGGGCTGCGTCGAGGCGTGGTATATCTCCGGACTGGCCGCCAATAGTGAGCTGGGTTGGCGGCGATGGGTATGCAGAATCCGCTGGCGCGGTTTTGCGGGCCAAGGCTGAATTGTCGTTGAGTGCAACGGCTCTGCTCTC
>DEBN01000157.1:2694-7886 GCA_002348825.1 Gammaproteobacteria bacterium UBA2955 | reverse complement strand
TGCGGGCCAAGGCTGAATTGTCGCTGAGTGCAACGGCTCTGCTCTCCGCGGCAATTAAAACCGGCGCATCGACCACGTTAGAAGACCGAAGCGCCTCCGGCAAATACCAAGGTTTTGGGTAGCCGCGATTTTCTGCGACGCGAATAATTTCCCGTACGCGCGCTTCGGGTTCGGCGACACTCAATACTCGGAAGAATCGTTTACCGTTGATTTCGACCTCGGCAACGCGAGTTCGGATGTTCAATTCGGCCGCTACATCTCGCGATAGCGAAAGCGCTCCAGCCTCGTTGGTAAAACTGCCAAAAACTGCTGCGCCCGACACCCCATGAGATAGAGAGGGCAAGCCGACTGCCAGTAAAGTGCAGAAAATAAACCAGATTGTTTGCAAAACTGTCTCCTCGCTGGATCAGGCTATCACAGTCATCATTAAACACATTAGCCGAACAGGGTTTTTGCTGAGTCAGACCTTTAACACAACTCACGAATATACGGGCTCGTCGCGACAACTTGCGCTCTTGTCCTCTAGTCGCTCAAAACAGCAAGACAGTTCGGTCGATCGTCCAGAACGTGGCTAAGCAACCCATACTCCACGCTGCGCCTCGATTAAAATATTTTTGCCAACCAAGTTTGGATAAGCCCCAAGCGAATACCGCCAGCAAAAGTATTACCACCACTTGACCGACCTCGATACCGACGTTGAAAAGCAAAAGGGATACCCATAGGCCGTCTTTGGGCAGTCCTATGTCGGCCAATGCTCCGGCGAACCCGAGGCCATGCAGCAGCCCGAAGATAAACGCCATGACCCATGGGCGACCCTGTGTCAGCCGCGAACGTTTGCTCTCTTCCTGCACCAATTCGCGTGCTAGGAAGAAGATGGATAATGCGATGACCGCCTCCGTAGCGCCCTGATCAAGTTTCACCAGCTCCAAGACGGATAATGCCAGCGTAATACTGTGTGACGCTGTGAACGCAGTTATTGTCTTAATCAGCGCGATGGGGTCTCGAATAAATAAGAATAGGCCTATTACAAATAGCACATGATCGATACCAAAGATCAGGTGCTCGATCCCAATAATGAAATAGCTGAGTGCGGTAGGGGCCTGCTCCCGAAGATTCAGTGTGGGTTGATCTGGTCGCAGAACATAAGTGGCGGTTTTCCCGTCCAGCGTGGCTAACGACACTAAAACATCGGTATGGCTGTAGGGTAGGCCGTTAACGTGGATTGAGGACTGGCCAAGGTCACAGTCGGTTCGCCAGTGAAAAACTAGGGCGACGTTACCTACCTTTGGTGGCGCGACATCGGTGACGGCGCACTCTTCGGAAAAAATTGGGTCCAGTTCCACGTTGGTATTAAGAAGAATAGGCTTCTTCCATATCACGTGATATTTCGTTGATTCCTCATCGACTTCGATGAGTTGCAGATGGCCCGGCCTGAACTCATGGGCGTAGACGTGATCGCCAATCGCGATACAGAAAAAGCAGCTGACCAGTAAACTTAAAGTAACCCTAGTCATCATTTTTGGGAGATCATAGAACTCGGATAGACCACTTCGTAGCCGTCTTTTAGGGCCTCATAGTAGGTCTCACTGGCGGTGCTGCGAAAGGCAACGGCTGCATCGGTGGCCACGCGCTCTTCGATCGCTGCAAATTCCGGGACATAGGAAGCTTCTACCGTTTCGAGTTTTACTGTGTGCCATCCATAAGCCGATTTGATTGGGCCTTGCAAGTTGGGGCTGGGCTCTAACTCCGCCAGGGCGTCAGCGAATTCCTTCCCGAGGAAACCGCGGATTTGACCCTGAGTGCGTGCGCTGTAGTTGCTTTGTAGCATAAACGGGTCGCCCTTGGCTCCAGAGCTCAGTGCCGCTGTAGCGTCGCTCCTAGCGTCTACACGGCGTTCATTTGAGAAGTAAATATGAGAAAAGGAGAAACGCTCTGGGACTCGATAATTTTCTTTGTTGGCTTCAAAGTATGCGCGCAGTTCGGCCACCTCAAGCGGCTGAATACTCGCTATGTCCTCGGTGAGAAAAGTCAGTTTCTGCACCAGACGGCGCCGAATGATTGAGTCGTTAACGTGCAGGCCAAGGCGCTGAGATTCGCGGAAGTAAATTTCATCTTTCACGTATTGCGCTACGATCTCGCTAAGTTCCTGTGACGAGGGCTCACGGTTTCTCTGCATACGCCAGTTGCCGCTGAGTCGTTCTACATCCGCTTCGCTGAGTTCAATCACGCGCGAAATTTCTGCGTCTGAAAACAATCCGGAAAGGAGGAAGATTGCCGTACCTGCAATGACAAAAGAGGTTACTGGATCCTTCAGCCAACTTATCACTCAATGTCTCCCCTAAAAATTAGATCGAATAAGCGCTCTCGTTCTGTACAACAAGCGCCCGACACTCGCGGCGAATTGTCAATTCCCATTACCCCGATTACCTTCACTGCGAATTTTTAACTAAAGGTGCCGAAGCATTGACGAAAAGATAAAAACACCGAGAAGTGCTAGAAGCGGTACGCAAGACAACTCTCTCTGCCGCGAGGACCCTAGCATAGCCACTTAAAATTAGGGTGCTTTTCCACTAAGATCAAATCGCATCGGTGAAAGGCAAGGCTTGGGGAGGGATCATGATCGGGTTTATTCATAAGCTTCCGGCGAAAGTGCTGGGGTTGGCGCTGCTAGCGATTGGGCTTGTAGGGTGCGGTCAGGGCACTACTGCCGACAACGACGCGTCAGTAAGTCAAGCCGCTCCGCCCGAGCAAGCGACGGACTCAAGGTTTGGCGGTGCGCAACTGGTAATGTTGCCAGACACCGTAAATGCTAATCCAGAAAGTAACGCCCAACGGAATGCATACTTTGGTGACTTGCATGTGCACACCAACTATTCGTTCGACGCCTTTGCTTTCGGTACCGTGGCATCGCCCTACGACGCCTACCGATTTGCGCAAGGGCAGGCGATCAAGCACCCGGCAGGGTTCGATGTACAGCTGCGTGCGCCGTTAGATTTTTATGCCGTAACAGACCACGCCATGTTTTTAGGTGCGGTCAAGGCTGCCGCCGACACCAGCACCGAGTTTTCCAAATTCGGGCATGTGCAAGGCCTGCACAACTTGAATGCCCCAGACAATCAAAATTTTGAGAGCCTGCCCCAGCGTGTCACTGCCTTTACTACTTTCCTGCCGGATACCCTGGCTAAAATTGCCGATGGCAGTATCGATGCCAGCTTGGTTGATCAGATCGCCAAAGACGCTTGGACAGACACGATCCGAGCCGCGGAGGCATTTAACGATCCGGGTAGCTTTACTACCTTCGTTGCCTACGAATTCACGTCGTCTACTGACGACCGTGGCAATCTTCACCGAAATGTTATTTTTCAAGGGGCGGATAGGCTGCCCGCTATGCCTTTCTCGCGTTTTCACAGCCAAAATCCTGAAGGGCTCTGGGATTGGATGGACGGGTTGCGGCAAAACGGTATTGAAGCACTTGCTATCCCGCACAACTCCAACGGCTCAAATGGGCAAATGTTCAAGCTCGTCGACTGGGCCAGCAATCCGGTGGATGATGAATGGGCGCGTAAAAGAATTCGTAACGAACCATTGGTGGAAGTGACTCAGGTAAAAGGTACATCTGAAACGCACCCGCTACTGTCGGATTCCGATGAGTGGGCGGATTTTGAGATCATGCCCTACAGGGTCGCCACCACCTGGCCCAGTGAACCTAAGGGCTCGTACGCGCGCGAAGCGCTACTGGACGGCTTAGCTTTGGCAGATGCCGGCATTACCAACGCCTATCAGTTTGGTTTAGTGGGTGCGACCGATACTCATGTTGGTGCTTCCTCGCTCGACGAATCCAACTTTTTCTCAAAAGTTGGCCTCCTAGACGCGGATGGTGAACGTCGCGGCTCGGTGCCAATGGACAAAGGCCAAGTGGAAGTTGTGCGCTCGGCTGGACGGGTCAATGTGCAGGAGATCGGCGGACTTGAATATGCGACGGGCGCTTACGAGACTTGGAGCGCCTCTGGTCTGACCGGCGTCTGGGCCGAAGAAAATACTCGGGAAGCGTTGTACGCAGCACTTCGGCGCAAAGAGGTTTTTGCTACCTCCGGGCCCCGGATTAAGATCCGGCTCTTTGCGGGATATGACTATGGAGAAGACGACGGGCTGGCAGATCGATACGCGAAGGGCGTACCTATGGGCGCGGAATTACACGGGGCAGATGGTCGCGCGCCGGTGCTCGTTGCCAGTGCTCTGCGAGATCCAAGCTCCGCAGCTCTGCAAAGATTGCAAATCATCAAGGGCTGGGTTGCGGACGGACAAACCAATGAGCAGGTCTACGATGTCGCTTGCTCAGATGGGGGCGAGGTGGATCCCAAGACACATCGTTGTCCCGATAACGGCGCCAGTGTTGATCTAACCGATTGCTCCATTACGGAGAACGTAGGGGCGTCGAATCTCGATGTGGTCTGGCGAGACCCCGATCATAATCCCGAGCACCGTGCTTTTTATTATGCACGTGTACTCGAGAACCCGACGTGTCGCTGGTCAACTTGGGATGCGGTCAAAGCAGGAGTGCCGCCGCGCCCGGATCTGCAGAAGACCCTGCAAGAGCGCGCTTGGACGTCGCCCATCTGGGTCATGCCGCAGACTTGAAACTGCGGATCGGCGCGTTGCGCAGGACCTGCAAAATATAGGCGAGGGGGGGACAGGCAAACGTGGTTATAGCGTTTGGCGCGACTCGATCCTTGAGGGAATATTTGCGCTTAGCCGCCTGTCTACAGCCCCAGCAGCAAGCGTGCGGATCAGATCGCACGTTGCTACCCTGGGGACACTGCAGCAATGATCGGTGATGCATGACTCTGGAATCAGAATCCTATTTCAGTTTAAGAACGAAAAAAAAAGACGGCTCATTCGTGGACACGCCGGTCTGGTTTGTGCGGGCTCCCGAGGCTCACGCCTACTATGTTTTCGCCAACATAAACTCCGGCAAGGTGAAGCGCATCAGGAACTTTGCCGAGGTGGCGGTCGCTGTGTGCGATTGGCGTGGCAAGATACTTGGAAGCTGGCTGTCGGCGCGGGCTGAACTGGTGGCAGAAAGCGAGGGGATCTACGCGGGGTTTGGTGCCAAGTACGGATTGACGTATCGAGTATTCGATTTTTTCTCGAGACTAGGGGGTAAGCGCAAAGAGCGGCAGATTATCTTGGTC
>DEBN01000157.1:1198-2302 GCA_002348825.1 Gammaproteobacteria bacterium UBA2955 | reverse complement strand
GGTATGTTCAGCCAGTGCAATCACATCGGCGCTCGAGGGGGTATTCCATGGGCCGTGCACTAACGAGTCGGGGTCAATGCCAAACATCCGGCTCACAGTAGTAGCGTAGCGTAAGAATGTTTGCATGCTCGGCTCGTGATCTGCGGCTCGTTCCCATGTTTCCCAAGTCTCGGGAACAATCAGTTCGTTAATTTCTAGCGTCAGGCGGTAGGCGCATTCTGCAGCAGACCATCCGAGTTCTAACCTGAGCAGGTGCAATCGCTCTCCGATAGATTGATTAGAGGTCATTGAGATGTGTAGACGTAGCCAGCGTGAGGGTTTCTCGGTGTTCCGTGGGCCGCGCATTATGGTTGATGCCGATCATCTCCTCAAAGGCACTGCGGTGCACAAAATCCACTGTTCGGACGCCCGTTTTACGCAGGTATTGCATGGCAGCGCTGCGGCTACGATATTTCAGGCGGTGGCCTCTGGCGTCCAGTAGCGGTGTTAGTTGCTCGTCGATCCGGCAATAAACCAGGTAAATGCTGGGGTCTATGGCGTGTACCTCAACTGCGGGCGCAGAACCATCGCTGAGCAACGCTGAAAGTTTTCGCACGTCCATTGCCGGCGTCTCCAGTTACGATCCCTAACGCTACGCTGGGTCTGATCAACAAGACGTGAATACGCATGTCTTTGTGAATTGGATGATCGTTCGCTATTGTCGCTTTTTCAGATTTTATGAGAGGGTGTCGAATTGCAGAACAATGCTATGCGAGGGCTTTGTTACTGGGCTGCGCTGGTGGTGTTATCAGCCTGCGCCGATCATACAGTGGTAATGCCGCTGGCGACGCCTGCAGGTGCGAACAGCAGCAGCCCGAACATCAGCGCCGACGTAACCGGCCAGCCGGTTCTTAGTTGGCAACGCCGGCAACAAGACGTCACGATTTTAGAATACTCGACGCTGTCAAAGAACGGTTGGTCAGAACCTGTTGAGGTCGCGCGGGGCAGAGATTGGTTTGTTAATTGGGCGGATGTCCCCGCCGTGCAGCCGGTGACCGACTCGTTTTGGGCGGCTCATTACCTACAGCGCACTCCGGGCGGAAAATACGCTTACGATATACGTCT
>DEBN01000157.1:0-817 GCA_002348825.1 Gammaproteobacteria bacterium UBA2955 | reverse complement strand
CTGGATGGCACGCCGACCGAGCATGGCTTCGTGTCGCTTTACGCCAACGACGATACGTTGGGAATAATTTGGCTCGATGGTCGCGAAATGTCGACGCATGGCGACGCTCAGCCGCATAACACCACCCATCATGGAGGGATGACGTTGCGGGCTGCATCTATGGATCATCAAGGGCGATTTGCTCACAGGCGACAGGTGGACGCCTTGGTGTGTGATTGTTGCCAAACCGCCGCAGTCATGACCCAAGATAACCCGTTAGTTGTTTATCGAGATCGCACTGAAACCGAGCTTCGCGACATTGCGAGCAGTAGTTGGCAGCAGGGCGCTTGGACGACGCCGAAACCGGTAGGTGCAGACGGTTGGCAAATTAATGGCTGTCCGGTAAACGGCCCTGCACTGGTTGCTCGACAAAATGACGTCGCGGCGGTTTGGTTTAGTGGCGCTGGCGGCGAATCGCAGATTTTTTTGTCACGCTCGTCAGATGGCGGCGCCACCTTCGAAGATAAACTAAAAGTTAACATCCGAAAAACTCTTGGCCGGGTGACTGCCGTGATGTACCCAGATCGTTCGATCTTAGTCGCCTGGTTGCGTCAGGACGATTCCGAAACGGCGAAAATCGTTGCCCGATACATTGGATCAGACAATAACTTAAGTCCTATTTTCGAACTCGTGAGCGTGTCGCCTGAACGCTTGTCTGGCTTCCCCAAGCTGGCCTTGTTAGGCACCCAGGCGGTGCTTGCATGGACCGATCAGTCGCGCGCCAAACCACAGGTAAGTACACTAATGGTTGATGTCGATGCAATTAAGTAGAACTGTT
>DEBN01000029.1:732-3699 GCA_002348825.1 Gammaproteobacteria bacterium UBA2955 | reverse complement strand
CGCCTCCAAAACCCCCAACTGCCGAAAAAAAACTCGGTCGCAGGTTGAACCCCATGGGCTGCTTGGCCTGCGCAAGGGCGCGTACCCCCGCCGATGCACGTTGGGGCGTGGCTGAGACCGGCGTTAGCCGCTCCACAAGGCGGTTGCGGTCGCCGACGCAAGCTCGATGTCAAACAAAGGTATGAGTGCGCAGTGTGGGCCTTCAGGTTTATGATTAGGGGATGAATTTTGTTCAACTCGCCATTCCGTTTTTTATTCTCGCAATGCTGCTGGAGTTTATTTACGGCGTGCTGCGCAGACGCCAGACCTATCGGCTTAATGACACGATAAACAGTCTGCAGATGGGCGTGCTCAGTCGCCTTGTTGGGGTTTTGCGGCTCGGCTTTTCGGCAGTAGTGCTCACCTCATTGGTGTCGCTGTTTGGTGTGACTCAGTGGTCTGTGGATCATTGGTGGCAATGGGCGCTGGCGTTTGTTGGCTATGATCTGTGTTACTACTGGAAGCACCGCTATGGCCATCAGTGGCGCCTTATGTGGGCTTCGCATGCCGCCCATCATCAAAGCGAGGAGTACAACCTGAGCACTGCGCTGCGGCAAACGGGTACCGACTACATCGGCTTTGTTTTTTACCTGCCGATGTATCTTGCGGGTACGCCGGTTGAGGTGATGGTCAGTGTCGGCAGTCTTAACTTGGTGTATCAGTTTTGGGTGCACACCGAACACGTGCGTCGCTTGGGAATTCTGGATTACATCTTGGTCACCCCGTCGAACCACCGTGTGCACCATGCGAAAAACCCCAGCTATATCGATAAGAATTATGGTGGCGTCTTTGTGCTTTGGGATCGTATGTTTGGCACATTCGAAGACGAGCGCGAAGACGAGCCATGCCGCTATGGCATTACTCGTCCGTTGGCCAGTTGGAATCCAATTTGGGCAAATTTTCACGTGTGGTGGGATACCTTGAAGCTGTCTCTGCGCACCGGGCGCTGGCAGGATAAAATTCTGGTTTGGTTTAAGGGGCCCGCTTGGTATCCGGCCGATGTTTGGAGCAACCCTGACGCTGATGGACGCTATGTCAAATTTGATCCGGCGGCGTCGACTTTCGCCAAGGCCTATACCTTTTTGCAGTTTTGGCTCATTACCTACGGCGCTTTACTGCTGCAGACCGAGCACACGCAACTGCCCCGCAGTTTTGGCCTCGGCGCCTTTGCGTTGCTGGTTGCGAGTGCCGGTGTTCAGGGCTACTGGCTGGAAGGGCGTAGGGGTGCATTCGCGCTGGAATGGAGTCGCCTCTGCGTATTGCTGGCAGTCGCAGCTGCCACACCATCACTCTGGCCCGGCATCGGTGGGGTTAACGCGTTAGTTGAGCCGCTCCTGATTTATGTTGGGGGATCGGCGGCGGTCTTGCTTGCGAGCCATGCGTTGCCCGCGCGTTACAGTGGCGCTAATTCAGCGAGTGCAGGTACTCGGTGAGCATCGCGCATTTCCGCGCACCGCCAAAATAATCGACTTCGTCCGCATCTAGGTTGCCAAGCGTGGCCAGCAGGTCCTGTTGTGCCTCGGGGTGGTCAGCAATAGCGGCGAGGGGCTGAAACCGGGTATTGATCGTAAACAACAAATGCTCGTCACTGAAGCGGCATAAGGTTTCTCGCTCCGACCGGATGTACCAAGTGTGTACTGGGGTTTTCGGCAGTGGCTCCTCCGCCGGATGCCAACGTTCGGTGTCGCCATGGACGAACCAGTTAATGCGCTCAAATGGCCGTAATAACTGGACACCTTTTATAAAACGCTCGATGGAACCGCCGATTTTTTCGTTCATGCTGGCGACTGGGGCATGGATAAGCCGCATCGGTTTTCCGATTTTGCTTCTCAGGTTCCAGTAACTCGGTGAACAGACACAGCCGGCCACAAGGCGTTGCTCGCCGGTGGATTGCATGATGCATAAATCGTCATCGACGCTTAGCGCCATATTGGCGATGAGATCCGGATGCTCAGCGCTCGCCCCCAGTTGGTCGCTCAGTTGGCATTGTGCGCTGTCGCCGCCGTGCGCTTTACTCACCGCGACCACGTCTGCGTAATGATTGCTGAGCATATTTTGTTTGTGCCTCAGCACGTCGGGCGAGATCGGTTGAGTAAACCACTGCTCGAGGGGTATGGGTGTTAAACCCAGCCGGTATTTTGGCTTAGCGCCAGCCCACGGCGGATTTTGCCAGAAGCTGTTCTTTGCAGCTGCTTCAGTCACGGGTCGCTCGGTGATCATTCAGTGACCAGTCATAGTGATATTCGATCGAATCGGAATAGGTAAGTAATTGCTCGCGAAGATCGGTACGCACTTCGGCCAGATATTCGAGCAGCGTCCGAGGGTCACCACCAAAGTCCTCTTGGTACCAGTCGAAAATGCTCGACAGACGCAGCACACCATTCGCATCAAATTCAAGGCCACGGCTGTGTCGCAAGTAAGCGCGCTCCGCTGCCTGCAGCAGCGTCTCGGTATTATCATCTGTGTAGGCACGGACGCTTAGATTGGGGCAGCCAATACTGGCGCAGTTGACCGCGTAGTGGATCCTTCGGTCGCGCCAGATCGGTCGCAAAATGCGATGTTCGATATCGTTTAAGGTTACCGGCAAGCCCTCGATGCTTAACTGTTCGTCGTCCCAGGGACCGAAGCTGAACAATTTTGACTTCATTTGTTTGATGCTGTCTTTGTCTGGGTGCTGTAACACCACCTTAACCGTGAGCGCATTGTAAAGATTGATCCAGTAGGGCAGCTGTTGCCGCCGGTTGAGCTGGGTCGGCGCGATGTTGCTGAGGTAGCCTAAGTAACTGTCTAGTTGCTGTTTGTCGGCAACGGTGAAAGCGCGATAGTCGACGCGGTTGATGCCATCGCTGTGGATGGTTAGGTGTTTGTCTAAAAGGCCTTGCCAGAGTTGATGATCGACATTGATGGTGGAGCCGGGGACGTGGCTGG
>DEBN01000029.1:0-433 GCA_002348825.1 Gammaproteobacteria bacterium UBA2955 | reverse complement strand
TATTGATGGTGGAGCCAGGGGCGTGGCTGGTCCAGTGCGACCAGAGGTCGCCGAAAGGCGCTGCGTTGACCCAAGCTGACACCCAGAACAATAGGGCGGCGTTAAGGCAAGTGGTCAACCTAACCCGCATTCGATTCTCGCTGCGCTAGAAAAGTCTGAACGCGCAGCTTGGCGTTCTCGCGAATGTCCATATGAAATACTGTGTAGTCTAGGCCGTGGTAGTTACCACCGCCGAAAGAGCCGCCCTGGTCAGCAAACACCGTATTGCTTTGATCTGATATGTAAAGCACACCATCTTTGCATTGGGCTTGGAGCATCTGTGATTCGGGCGCTGCCAGCGGCTCAAAGACCACACCCGTTGCCGCCGTCGATCCGCCTAATTCGACCTGAAAACGACCGGATGCCGGTACAGCGCCAAGGTGTTGCTGTTTTG
>DEBN01000094.1 GCA_002348825.1 Gammaproteobacteria bacterium UBA2955 | reverse complement strand
CCCAAAGACGTAAAGGCGCTGATCCACACCGCCGACAACGTAGGTTATGACGCGAAAATTACGCGCAGTGTTGAGGCGGTTAATGCGGTGCAAAAACGCACATTGTTCGACAAACTTGTGGCGCATTTCGACGGCGATCTTGCGGGGCGCACCTTTGCGCTCTGGGGGCTCGCCTTCAAACCGAATACCGACGATATGCGCGAAGCACCCAGCGCAACATTGATTACATTGATTACCGATGCCGGTGCCCAGGTGCGCGCTTACGATGCCGAGGCGGCGGACACGGCCCAGCGTTTGTTTGCCGATAACGACAAGCTGACGATCTGTGCCAACAGTATTGAAACATTAAGCGACGCTAACAACGCGCCGGCCGATGCACTACTGATCGTCACAGAGTGGAACGAGTTCCGCAGTCCCGATTTCACACTGTTAAAAAAGGCCCTTAAGCAGCCGGTGATATTCGATGGGCGCAACTTATACGACCCGCAACAACTTGCCAGACTAGGTTTTAACTACTACTCCATTGGTCGCCCAAGCATCGACCCAAGCTAACTAAACGAGCCCACATTCGCGCGGCACTTGATACTGTATAAATATACAGTTATCTTTTCTGGCCGTAGTAAAAGACAGTGTCATGTGCGCGCTCAAAAAATCTTTCAACCCTGTGCACCCACAGGATTTATTGAAACATCCGTTGCTGTGGCGAGGCCAACAGCTTACACAACCCGGTAGTCAACCTACTGTCCGCACGGGCTTTGAGTGTTTAGATGAACACTTACCCGGGCACGGTTGGCCTGTAGGCGGCTTGGTAGAAATGCTTTTAGCCCATGCAGGTATAGGTGAACTGCGTTTGCTATTACCCGCGCTGATTACCCTTCAAGGCCACGCACACGGTACTTGGAGCATATGGATCAATCCCCCCTTCATCCCTTACGCGCCCGCGCTAGAAGCTGCAGGTGTAAATGGTCAGCGCCTGTTACTCGTATACCCCAAGACCACTGAGGATTTTCTTTGGACCCTGGAAGCCGCCTGTAAATCCGTATCCTGCGGCGCAGTACTGGCATGGCCTGTTGCAGATAAGCTCAAGCCCCACGACACCCGGCGCATTCAAATAGCCGCTAAGCAGGGACACACATTAGCCTGCTTGTTTCGACCTTTAGCGAAACGTTACAACAGCAGTATGGCGGAACTTCGATTGGCGCTGCATCCAGCTAAAACGTCACATCATCTGCTGCTGGACATAGTGAAGCGGCGTGGTGGTTGGCCTATCGAGCAGTTGCAATTAGCCCTTACGGATGCAACACCTTCTGTGCACACGAATGCCAAGCATGTGCAGGAACTTTTTAGAGAGTGGCAAATTATCCAGCGCCATCAAGTCACAACCCACCCACGGATAAAAGGCACTGACGACTTAGCGCTGACCGCAACGCTTGAGGCCAATTTGCATCAGGCACCAAGACCAATAACCAGACATTCATTGCATTAGCGCCTTCATGCTTTGGCTTGCACTGTACTTCCCCCAACTGCCGTTGGAGTCCTTTACGGCTTCGAGTTACATCGAGCACAGCCGAACCGCACAAGTGGTGTTGGAGCAAAACCGTGTACACCTCGCTAACACTGTAGCTCTGTCGGCAGGCATTGTGCCGGGTTGCTCATTAGCCACCGCATACAGCATTGAGCCGTCTTTACAGCATTTCCGGCGCGACTCGAACAGAGAAGCCGCAGAACTTCAAAAGCTGGCAGAGAGTCTTTATGGCTTCAGCAGTTTAGTCAGCCTTGCGGCTCCTGACAGCATCGTGCTGGAAATACAGGGCAGCCTAAGACTGTTCGCCCAGGCGGATCTATTAATAGGCGCAAGGGAGTTGTGTGAAAAGTTGGGGTTTACCTGTTTAACAGGCATGGCTGCTACTGCCACTGCAGCCATCACCTTAGCGCGCAGCCAAAGCCAGAGTATTAACGATGCCCTATTAAGCCAATGTGGCCTTGAGCACCAACACGTTAAACATCACGTTGTTGAACAACTGGCAAACATGGGCCTGACCACATTAGGCGCCCTGCTGCTATTGCCTAGAAACGAAGTGGCCCAGCGTTTTGGCAAGGCTCTGGTGCTGTATCTGGATAAGCTGGAAGGCCAGCGCCACGAGCCACGCAAAACCATCCAACCCGCTGAAACGTTTGAACGCAAAATACATCTGCTGCAGCCCATAACGAACAAACAACAATTGCTTAAAGGACCCATGTCGAAACTGAGTTTAGAGCTGCAGCAATGGTTGATTGGCAACCAACGGGGGTGCGAAAAATTAACCTGGCGTTTTGTTGAACACAGTAACAACGCCAGCACTCTGCACGTTCGCTTTACTCAAGGTAAACAGCGCCAATTAGAGTTGTTATCCGTGAGCCAACTGCAGCTTGAACAAGCGACGCTGCCTGCAGATGTCCTTAGTATCGAACTAAAACTCATCTCCAGTACGCCCTGGTCAACACAGCCTAACGACCTGTTTCCTACAACCCAAGGCACGGATAATAATGGCCAAAGCATCGGCGAGTTAGTGGATGCATTAAGCGCTCGCCTAGGCACCCAGGCGTGCCAACAAATTCATGGTAGCGATCGACACACGCCAGAATACGCCTGGCAATTCAAAAAAGCTCTGCAATCGGCTAGCCAAACAGTGCTTAATGAGCACAGCCAAGCCAGTCGACCCTTATGGTTATTGTCTAAACCACACCCCGTTAAAGCGACGGATCTGCAATTACTCCAAGGTCCTGAACGCATTCAAAGCGAATGGTGGCTACACAGCGATGCTCGAGACTACTACATTGCCCAACACCGCAATGGTGCGCTTTGTTGGGTGTATCGCACTGCCGCAATTTTGCGCGAACAACAACGCCATGAATTTTATCTGCATGGCTACTTCGCATGACCGCCCTTACGCACATGAAGCATGAAGGCCTACAGTTTGCGGAGCTGCATTGCCTAAGCAATTACAGTTTTCTACGCGGAGCCTCGCACCCCGAAGAACTTGTAACGCGCGCTCATGAATTGGGTTATCAGGCCTTAGCGCTCACCGATGAATGCACTTATTCAGGTTTGGTGAAAGCTCACGTTGCCGCAGAAAAACTCGGCATAAAGCTTATTGTTGGCGCTGAATTCAGCGTCAACGCCGAACCTAAAAGTATCGCCGCAGAAGAGAAACTCATTTTACTTGCCCCCACGCGCAGTGCCTACGGCCAACTCTCTGCATTTATCAGCGCATTACGCCGGCGTTCCGGCAAAGGCCGTTATGACGCCGAGCTTAAAGATTTCAGTTTTGGGCTAAAGGACTGCATTGCACTTTGGGTTCCCAGTCAGCAGGCCATTGATCATCAGGTCTCACTTGGCGCCCAGATTAAAATGGCGTTGCCTAAACTGTGGTTGGCCTTGGAACTGTTCCATGACGGCCATGATCTGGATAAAACCGCCCATATACTGACGCTATCCTCGCGTCTGCAGCTTCCTGTAGCAGCAGCTAATAATGTTCACACACACATACGAGAACGCCAGCCGCTACAGGACATTCTCACCGCCATACGGCATAAAACAACGTTACAAGAGCTTGGTCACAGGGCCTTCAACAACAGCGAGCGTACGCTTCGCACATTGGCTCAACTGGCAGACATTTATCCCATTGAACTGCTTGATGAAACCGTACGTATTGCTCACCTGTGTCAGTTCAATATGAGCGAATTGCGCTATGAATACCCAAAGGACTTAGTGCCGCCGCACCTCACTGCGGCACGTTATCTGCGCCAGCTGACCTTTGCCGGCGCTGCTGAGCGTTGGCCTGAAGGTATAGCCAGCGACACTCTAGAGTTGATCGAGAAAGAACTGAAACTCATCGGCAGACTCAACTACGAGCACTATTTTTTAACCGTGCAAGACATCGTGCAGTTTGCGCGCAGCCAAAATATTTTGTGTCAGGGCCGAGGTTCTGCCGCAAATTCAGCCGTCTGTTACTGCTTATTCATTACCGAAGTCGACCCTGCTCGAATGCATTTATTGTTCGAACGCTTCGTGTCCATGGAGCGCAACGAGCCGCCTGACATCGACGTAGATTTCGAGCACGAACGCCGTGAAGAAGTAATTCAATACATCTACACACGTTACGGACGTGATCGTGCAGCGCTCGCGGCGACATTAGTTACTTATCGCTCACGCAGCGCGATTAAAGACGTTGGTAAAGCCTTAGGTTTTGATTTGGATGTACTTGAGTTACTGGCAAAGTCCTTAGCCTGGTGGGATAAAAGCCAGGACATCAGCAAACGCTTACGCAGCATAGGCATCGACCCAAGCAGCCCTAAAGCACAACATTTCTTACAGTTTGTAACCGCCATTATCGGCTTTCCACGCCACCTCTCTCAGCATGTCGGTGGATTTGTTATTTCCAGCGGACCGATCACTCAATTGGTACCGGTTGAAAATGCCGCTATGGCCGACCGCACTGTTATCCAATGGGACAAAGAGGACCTTGAGGCACTGGGTTTGCTGAAAGTCGACGTGCTTGCGCTGGGCATGCTGAGCGCAATTCGCAAAGCCCTAGATCTTTGCAACATGGACCCAAGTCAAAAGAATCCATTAACTGTTCAGGGTATACCGGCTGAAGACCCGGATACTTATGACATGCTGCAACAAGGCGACAGTATTGGCGTCTTTCAGGTGGAATCTCGCGCGCAAATGGCCATGCTGCCGCGCTTAAAACCCAAATGTTTCTACGACCTTGTTATTGAAGTCGCCATCGTGAGACCAGGGCCGATACAAGGCGATATGGTGCATCCATATTTGCGCCGCCGACAAGGTTTAGAGCAACCGGCCTATTTAAGTCCAGAGGTTGAGCGTGTTTTGGAACGCACGCTGGGCATTCCTATTTTTCAGGAACAGGTCATTGAACTGGCCATGGTGGCGGCCGGATTCAGTGCCGGAGAAGCCGACCAATTAAGGCGTGCCATGGCGGCCTGGAAGCGACGCGGCGGACTCGAACAGTTCCATCACAAACTGGTTACAGGCATGTTGGCACGAGGCCATGATCGAGACTTCGCTGAACGTGTCTTCAATCAAATTAAAGGCTTTGGTGATTATGGGTTCCCGGAGTCTCACGCCGCCAGCTTTGCGCTGTTGGTGTACGTTTCCGCTTGGTTGAAACGCCATAAACCCGCAGCGTTCTACTGCGGTTTATTGAACAGCTTGCCCATGGGGTTTTATTCACCCTCACAGTTGATTCAAGACGCAGCCCGTCACAACATAGAAATTCGCCCCATAGATGTCCGTCTCAGTCAGTGGGATCACACCCTAGAACCCGACACCACAACAACCGCTCATAGCAGCCCACACAAGTGGGCGTTGCGGTTAGGGTTACGTTTAATCAAAGGGCTGAGTAAAACACACGCGGAACGCATCATGCAGGCTCAAACTGCCACCGCAATTAAAAACAGCCAAGATCTTGCAACACGCGCGCAACTCGACAGCCGGCAATTGGGCGTGCTCGCTCGCGCCGGCGCATTGGCTGGGCTTGTAGGTCACCGGCATCAGGCGCACTGGGACGTCGCTGGCATCAGCACCCCACTGCCGATACAACACAGCCCAACAACACAAAAACAGAGCACAACCCGCTTACACGCACCGAGCCAACACAAAGACATGCTCGATGATTATCGCTATACCGGATTGACACTCGGCGCACATCCCATGGCACTGCTGCGCAATCGCGACGACTTTTTGCACTTTTGTACCGCAGAGCAGTTAATGCAAAAGCGGCCAGGGCAACTTGTGCGTATCGCTGGACTGGTTACCGGGCGACAACGCCCGGGCACCGCCAGTGGTGTGGTTTTTGTAACCCTGGAAGATGAAACCGGCAACATCAATGTCATTGTTTGGTCGAGCATCATGACGCGATTTCGCGCTGCGTTATTGCAAAGTCGCCTACTGAAAATTAAAGGTGTGGTCGAACGCGAAGGTCTTGTGGTGCATGTTGTGGCAGGGCACGTAGAAGATATCAGCCACATGTTGCACAATGATCAGGAGCTTTCAGCAGAACCGCCAGCGGCTTTTCGCTCCAGAGATTTCCATTAGCCGCAGTCGCCTCTAACTCACAAAAACAGCACCACGAGGGATAAACAAACCATGCGCATTCTCGTCACCGGCGCTGCTGGCTTCATAGGCGCTCACACAGCCAAAGCACTGCTTGCGCGAGGCGACGATGTGATCGGCATCGATAATTTCAATCCCTACTATGATCTGGCGCTAAAACGAGCGCGTCTGAAAGCGCTAGAAAATAATTCACGCTTTGAATTCCACCCTGTTGATCTCACCCAAAAAGCAGATTTAAGCGACCTTTATAAACGCGCTAAGCCGGATCGAATAATTCATCTGGCGGCGCAACCAGGGGTACGCTATTCGCTCGAAAACCCACAAGCCTACATCGACGCCAACATAACCGGATTCTTAAACGTACTTGAGTGCGCGCGCGACCATGGCACCGAACATCTCGTTTACGCTTCATCATCTTCCGTTTATGGCGCCCACGCCAACATGCCCTATTCGGTGCATCACAACGTCGATCATGCGGTCAGCCTGTACGCCGCTACCAAGAAGTCAAATGAGCTAATGGCCCATACCTACGCCCACCTGTTTCGCATTCCCTGCACCGGCTTACGCTTCTTCACCGTTTATGGTCCATGGGGCCGACCGGACATGGCCCCGTTCATTTTTACCCGCAAGATTATTGCCGGCGAAGAAATCCAATTGTTCAACCATGGTCAACACAGCCGCGACTTCACCTATGTGGACGACATCGTCGAAGGTGTGATCCGGGTCACCGACCGTATCGCCACCGAGAATCCAGAATGGGACCCAGTCAACCCAGACCCTGCGACCTCTAATGCGCCCTATCGCGTTTACAACATCGGCAACAACAACCCAACACCGCTATTGGATTTTATTGAGGTGCTCGAAAACACGCTGGGCATTGAGGCCAAACGTACTCTGCTGCCCATGCAGCCTGGGGATGTTGAGCACACCTATGCGGATGTAGACGACCTAATTCGCGATGTGGGGTATCAGCCGAGCACTAAAATCGAAGACGGCGTCGCGGCCTTTGTGCGCTGGTACAAGGACTATTACAACCACACCGACATCGCGCACAACCTGAATTAGCGCAGCCAGCCATCAGCCCACAAACGCCAGCCTCTAAAACTAAACCCACACGCCATACTCAGAGCGCGTTACTGATTTTGTACAACACGCGGTTGCTTTCACCGGCAACAAATAACGTCCCCGTCTCGTCGGCGGTAATGCCATTAAACACCTGAGACGGCGGTTGTTGCGCACTTGCCGCCTGGGCGCCCGGCGGGATGTTAGCCACCACACGTTTCGAATCGTCTGCTCCAGCAATAGTCACTTGGCCAAGATCCGCCTCAACCACAGCAAACGCAGACTCGAGCTTCACAAACCCCTCCGGCGTGGTAAGCCCCGCGATAACAACTTTAGGCTTGGTCAGAACCGCGCCGGCTGCAGCAATTTGCAGAATTTGTCCGGTCGCGCGGTCACTGACGAATAGATCATCACCGTCTACGACTAGCCCAGTGGGCGCGCCCAGCCCACTGGCATAGACCGTTGTTTCATCGCCATTTGCATCATAACCAACAACACTTTTTCGCCCATGCTCGGCAACGACAATATCGCCGCCGAATCGAACAGCCGCCACTGGTGCCGCGAGTCCAACTTTTTGCCATAGCCGTTGCTTATTCACTGGATCCCAGACCCGAACGTCGTTATCAACCCACGACACCAGGACCAAGTTTTCGCCATCAGCGCTGACATTTAATGCCCCACCCATGACACCTGTACCCAATACATTACGTTGCACATAGGCCACGGCACCAGTTGGCTCATAGGCACGAATGGCGTGCAGATCCGCCGCAACAATCACGCCGTTGTGATACGCCAGACCGCCCGCATGAGACATGCCACCGGGCTGCAACTCAGTCGTAGAGCCATCCAGATTAACCCGTTTAACAAAGCCGTCGGTAAAACTGGAAACAAAGTACCGACCCTTAGCGTCAATGGTGAAATTGTCCAAACCAGGGCTTAACTCCGCCACCGGCACGTTTTCACCGTCAACCACCTTGAACAAAACCCCTGCCCCGGTATCGAGCACGTGCAGCACGCCGCTGGTGTCGAACTTGACCGCGGCGGGCGTATTGAAGCCCTCAGCCTCAACGCGCATGGTATTCGCGTCCACGTCGAAACTAACCACCTGCTGATGGAACCAACGCGGACCGTATAAGCGCTGATCCGGCCCCCAATCCATACCATTTAAGCCACACCCAGGACCCAGATCATCGCTGATGGTTCGCGCCGCCGTCAGGCCCTTAGGATCGACCTCGAATAGATGAGTGCCAAAAAAGCACTGGGAGACAAACAGACGACCATCGTCAGCAAAAGTAATGGGATTAACTCCAGCAGTAAGTTGAGCCGCAACAACTTTTTCGCCGTCTGCGTTAAAACCCGCCACCTCACCAGTCATGATCGATGTCCAAAACCAGCTACCATCCGGCCCAAAGGCAACGTCGTCGGGGCCGATAACGCCTTCTTCAGGTCCAAAGACTTTGATCACCTCACCAGACTCCGGATTCAACACAGACATATTGGAACCCAGCACCGATGCGACGTATAAATTGCCATCCGGCCCAAATGCCATACCGTTGGCACCGGCAATATTCGCACCCGTCGCAACAACCTCAACCAACGGTTCAGCAGCGACCTCCGACGAACCGTCCGCTGCTGGTTCATTCCCACAGGACGACGTACCAAAAATCACGATACTCGCAACCAGTAACGTTCTAAAAAACTCATTAAACATTGGACCCCTCCAAAGATATGACAAACGATGCTGCAAAAAATCTCCCGATACGAAATTCGGCCCGAACGAGAATACTTAATGCTTACC
>DEBN01000118.1:43147-54909 GCA_002348825.1 Gammaproteobacteria bacterium UBA2955 | reverse complement strand
CCTAAAGGCTTGCTGTATGTCCGAATGCATGGACCATGCTCGCCTTTTTCACTCTAAATTAGACACCCGCCCCAGTTTTACTTATCGCTCGCGTTTTTCACGCAACGTCGGCCACTTCAATTTTTTAATTGCGCGTCAAGTCTACTGCGAGATCTTAATGACACGTCGACAAGTCGTTTGGTTCAAACGCGACCTTAGGGTTCGGGATCACGTCCCGCTGACTACCGCGCTGGCTCGCGGACCCACACTCGCCCTTTACATCATCGAGCCCGAGCTCTGGCAGCAGGCTTCTGCAAGCACGCGTCACTGGCAGCTGATTCGCCAAGGCCTGTTGGAACTCGCCGAGGATCTCAAAAGCTTGGGAGCACAATTGACCGTTCAGATTGGCGACGCAGTGACGATCTTAAATACGCTGCGTAAAAATTTAGGCAGTTACGACCTGCACGCGCACGAAGAAACGGGTGACGCCTGGACCTACTCGCGCGACGCCGTTGTTTCGCAGTGGTGTCAGGCGAATAACACCTGCTTCACTGAATATCGAAACTTTGGTGTTTTCAGAGGGCTAATACAGCGAGACGGCTGGGCCCAGCGCTGGCGGCAACATATGAGTGCAGAGATGGTCGAACCCACGCAACAGCGAGAGTGGTTGACGGCGGACAACACCACAGACTGGCAGTCTTGGAATCCCGAGCCGAATGGCGCTCCCATAGAGTTGCCGCTACAGCAATCTTCGAAGGCGCGATTCAATGAATTTTTGGAGAACGACGGGCAGCGCTACCATCTGGACATGTCCAGTCCAAGCACTGCACCCCGGGCCTGTTCGCGCCTTAGCACAATGCTCTCCACCGGTCGACTGAGCATGCGACAGGTCGCACAGAAAACCTGGCAGAGACAGTCCGACGTCAGGTCGCTTCCTCCCGAACAACGTGGCACGTGGCCAAAAGCCCTGGCCGCCTTCCAGAGTCGGCTGCACTGGCACTGCCACTTCATCCAGAAATTCGAGAGCCAACCCGATATTGAGTTTGAGAATATGGCTCGCAGTTGTGACGGGCTTCGAGAAAACAATTTCGACGAAGCGAAGTTCAGCGCGTGGTGCCGTGGCGAAACCGGCTTCCCTTTTGTCGACGCGTGCATGCGCTACCTTTCCGCCACTGGTTGGATCAATTTCCGGATGCGCGCCATGCTGGTGTCGTTTGCCTCCTACGACCTGTGGCTACACTGGAAAAAACCCGCCCTTCATTTGGCCCGGTTATTCGCCGACTACGAACCCGGCATCCATTACCCGCAAATCCAAATGCAATCGGGCACCACGGGTATAAATACGCTGCGTATCTATAACCCGGTCAAGCAATCTAAGGACCAAGATCCCAACGGCGAATTTATTCGCAAATGGGTCCCGGAATTAGCTAACTTGTACGGTCCAATGATTCATACACCGTGGATGGCAACAGAACTTGAGCAGATTGCCGCCGGATGCGTCATCGGCCGGGACTACCCAAAACCTATTGTGGATCATGCCGAAGCAAGCAGGTTTGCAAGGTCAAAATTTACCGCAATAAGGGGCTCTGTCGCTGGGAAACGTGATCAGCAGAATATCGTGATGAAGCATGGCAGTCGCAAGAAGTCGCGCAAACCATGAACGTTACTGAACTCACGGCATCGTGCATGAACAGTGTGCGTACACTCAACGATCCCGCCATAGCGGAATTACGCTCCGACCATGCCGGCGAAACTGGGGCCGTCTACATTTACAAAGGCGTTCTTGCCGTCAGCCGCTCGCCGAAGTTGCGAGCGTTCGCCCACGAACATCTGCATACCGAGCAGATCCATCTAACCGCCCTAGAACAGTTGACGCCGAAACAACATCGCACCAAGTTGATATCGGTCTGGCGCGCAGCCGGCTGGTCGCTGGGCGCTTTTTCTGCGCTCATCGGCGCTGCTTTCACCTATGCCACGGTAAGAGCTGTGGAAACCTTCGTGGTCCAGCACTACCAGCAACAATTGAGTCTCTTCCCGGAGCCTCTTCGCGGCCTTCTGCAGAGATTTTGTGACGAGGAAGCGGAACACCGCGATGAGGCCGACTCCGCCATGCACGCTGGGAAAAATTATCCGTTTTGGGAGTGGTTAGTAGGCACTGGCTCGCGCTTAGCGGTGCAACTTGCCAGACGTTTTTAGACTTACACACTAAATCCCTGATCAAATAAAGGCATAGCACGCACGCGACGCCCTGTTGCGACGAACATCGCATTCGCGACTGCCGGCGCCAAGGGCGGCAGCCCGGGCTCGCCAAGGCCGGTTGGATCAAAATCACTCTCGATAAAATGCACGTCCACCTGTGGCGCCGCATCGATTCTCAGCACTGGGTACTGATCCAGATTGGTCTGCTGAATCCGCCCGTTTTCCATCGTGATCTTTTGACCTGCCATTGCGCTATAGCCGTCGATGATCGACCCCTGAACCTGATTCAATGCGCCGCTGCGATTAATGATCGGCCCTACGTCAACAGCAGCGGTCACCTTATGAACGGTAACTTTACCCTCATCATCGACGCTGACCTCCGCCAATTCAGCCACGTGAGCGGCATGACAAAAGTAAAACGCAATACCTAAACCGCGACCCGCAGGCATCGGACGACCCCAACCGCCTTTTTCTGCGGCGAGCTTTATTACCCCCACAGCCCGACCTGTATTCATCGCACGAAAGTTACCCGGCTCGAGCCAGCGCGGCTCCCCCATCATTTCAATCAATAGTTCAACGTGGTCACGCCCGGCGGCCTCCGCCAGCTCATGGATAAAGCACTGGGACACAAAGGCGTGGGTGTTTGAGAATGGCGCCCGCCACGGGCCAGACGGTGTGTCCATACGGAAAGTGGTGAGCGACCCCCGCGCATGGGCGCTGGTGGCAAGCGGAAAAGATCCGGCCCGGACCCCAGTCCAGCGCGACGGCTCCGAACCCACGGCAGTACCGATGGTATGTTCCTCCCAAGCCGCCAGCTTACCGTCAGCCGTCATCGCGCCGCGCAAGCGACAGAAACCGCCCTCGCGAAAATAGTCGTGGCGCATGCTGTCCTCTCGCGACCACGTGAGTTTCACCGGTCGCCCGCTCAGTTTAGATAACTCGATCGCCTCGCACATGTACTCTCCAGAAGTGCGACGACCAAAACTGCCGCCCATACGTTTGACATGAATGCTGAGCTGATCTGCATCGAGACCGTAACGCTGTTGCGCCAAGGTCTTAAAACCCGGTCCGCTCTGAGTCGGCAACCACATTTCTAGATGATCTTTAACGCCGGCTTTGCCAGGCTGGAAATGCGCGGTGCAGTTCATAGGTTCAAGGCACAGGTGGGTAAGATAGGGGTATTCGTAAAAGCTGCTAATCACCGTATTACTCGGGTCTTGCAGCGCCGTATCAACATCGCCTTGCTCAAACAGCACCGCCGCTCCGGTATCACCCTGTTTTTCAGCAAATTCGGCGAAATCGGTCCAACTGTCTTTTGACGCCTGCGACTCGTCCCAGCGGATCTGTAACGCCTTTCGCGCCGTAAATACCGCCCATGTACTGGTACCGACAATGCCCACACCGTCTAACAGTTCACGCACATTACCATTACCTCTGACAATGTAGGCATCCACCACACCAGGAAGGGTTTTGATGTCTTCGATATTTGCTTCGACAATTTTGCCGCCCACCGCGGGGCACTTCGTGTAACTGCCATAAAGCATATTCGGCACCCGAGTATCGATACCGAAATCGCCCTGACCCGTGACGATGTCAAACGAGTCGACCTGGCTCTTGGAGGTTCCGATAATCCGGTAATCCTCACGCGCCCGAAACACTAAATCGGCTTTTGCCGGGATGGGTTGATCTTGAGCCAGCGAGGCCAACTCGGCAAAGCTGCGAGAACGATTACTAAACAGGTGACGAACCCGGCTGTCTTCAGCTTGCAGTTCATCGCGTGGCAGTTCCATAACAATGGCTGCTGCACTTATGAGCATTTCGCGCGCACTGGCGCCCATCTCACGCATCAATTGCCAATTGAGATAAACCGTATAAGAACCGCCTGTGGATTGACGGCCATAGCGCTCGGTATTTACCTCAGGCGTCTGCTGAACAACTACATCAGCCCAGTCCGCGCCCATTTCCTCCGCGACGATCATCGGCAGTGATGTCGCTATACCCTGCCCCATCTCCGGCGAGCCGCTATAAATCACAATGCTGCCATCCGGCTTGATCTGCACGTAGGCGTTTAAGTCGCCGCCGCCTACCAATTGCGGCGTCGTTTGCGTCCATCCCGGCACCGCAGCCGCGAGCATCAAACCGCCCCCCATAACGCCGGAAATTTTCAAAAAATCTCTGCGTGTAGTTTGCTCTGAAGAAACCAGAGGGGCGTCAAGCACACGCCTCGGATCGATAAGGGCGCTCATTTCGCCGCCGCCGCGTCGACGCTCATAGCTGCCGCGTGAATCGCTTCACGAATACGGATGTAGGTGCCACATCGGCAGTAGTTACCTGCCATAGCGGCATCAATATCCGCATCCGTGGGCTCGGGATTACTTTGTAGTAAAGCGGCAGCCGACATAATCTGTCCCGACTGACAATAGCCACACTGAGCCACATCTTTTTCGATCCACGCCTGCTGCAACGCGTGCAACGCATCGCCATCAGCCAGGCCCTCAATAGTGGTGATGGCTTGCCCAGACACCTGGCCGACGGGCAATAAACAACTGCGTACCGGCGCGCCATTTAAGTGCACTGTGCATGCGCCGCATTGCCCGATACCACAACCGTATTTACTCCCGGTTAAACCCATTAGATCGCGTAATGCCCACAGCAAGGGCATATCGTCCGGCGCATCCACCTGCGCATCAGCGCCATTTACGGTGATAGAAAACTTAGGCATATGCAGTTCCACCTTTAAACTATGCGCAGACTATCGCACACCGGTAAGAGTCCCAGCAACGCGCTCGAAAAGGACCCAATCAATTAGGCGAAAAGGCGGTATAGTCTCGGCCACAATTAGAGGGAAGACATTATGTTCAGTCATATCATGGTAGGTGCCGATAACATCGACGTCGCAAAGCAATTTTACGATGCAGTGCTTGGCGCTTTGGGAGTCGCCCCCGGCGAAATCGACCCTAAGGGTCGGTGCTTCTACCGCACCGACACTGGCGTATTCGCCATATCCACACCCATCGACGGCAGCGCAGCAAGTCATGGCAACGGCAGCACTATCGGCTTTTATGCTGCAAGCCCAGCAGCAGCCGACGCCTGGCACGCCGCCGGACTAGCCAATGGTGGTATAACCTGCGAAGACCCGCCGGGCGAACGGGACGGGCCCAACCCCCTTTACTTGGCCTACTTGCGCGATCCATCGGGCAACAAAATTTGTGCATTGCACCCATTGGGCTAACAACAACGAGCAAGACACATGACTAAGATAACTCAGCGCCTTGTGGCGGCTGGCAGCATTGTGGTCCTAATGGCGACGTCCGCAGTCAGCGCAACCACTTCGCCGCAACTCCTTTGGGGCGATACTCACCTGCATACGTCTTACTCGTTTGATGCATTTTTGAACGGTAATCAGACCGCTGACCCGAATACCGCTTATGCTTTTGCTACAGGTCAACCTGTCATTCACCCGGGCACTCGGGCTCGGGTGCAATTAAATACGCCTCTAGATTTTTTGGTGATTGCAGATCACGCCGAGTTCTATGGCGGTATCAGTGATATCTACTATAAGGGAATTCAAAAACCCGATCCGTCTTTGCTTGAAAGGATCGCTTTTTGGTACACGGAGAATGAAATCCGCGACGCCATCGACAGCGGCAATGGTCCGGCGTACTTCGCGAATTTGTTACCCAGCGATCTCGATCCGATCGAAGCCGCCCGCTCCTGGTCAGAGAATACTTCAGCCGTAACACCTCCAGGGGCAGATATTTCTGCGCGCAATGCCTGGCAGCGCATGCTCGAAAGCGCCAAACGTTTCGATCGACCTGGCGAATTCACCGCCCTGATCGGATGGGAGTGGAGTGCAGTTCCGGGTGGAGCCAACCTACATCGCGTTGTTATTACCGACGCTGACCCAGATACCGCAAGCGAATTTTTGCCATTTTCATCCACCGACAGCCCATTCCCGCAGGATCTTTGGGAATGGATGGACAATACCGCCACCAAAATCGGCGCGCGCTTTGTAGCCATTCCCCACAACTCAAACATTTCCAAAGGACAAATGTTTTCAGCCACATCCCTGCGGGGCAAACCAATCGATGCCGAATATGCAGAACAACGAGCACGCTTAGAACCACTGGTTGAGATTACCCAATACAAGGGCGACTCTGAGACTCACCCTGAATTATCCCCTAACGACGAGTTCGCCAACTTCGCGCTTTATCCGTGGTACATCCAGAAAGTACGCACAAATAATTATGAAGCGAAACCCGGGGACTACGTGCGGTCGGCGCTGAAAACAGGTTTAGAGCTCGATGGCGAGCTAGGCGTAAACCCCTATGCCTTCGGAGTAATAGGCTCCACCGATAGCCACACAGGACTGGCTACGGCCGAAGAGGCCAACTTTTGGGGGAAAATGGCCACCGACTCCATACCTGAACGTAAAGCGCTGAGTCGAACTCCAGGCGTTGGCGGCTCAGCTGGAGGACCCACCGGATGGTCCATGCAGGCTTCGGGACTTGCGGCCGTATGGGCAGACGCCAATAACCGAGAGGCGATCGTCAGCGCTATGCAGCGCAAAGAGGTATATGGAACCACAGGACCTAGGATTCGCCTGCGGTTTTTTGCGGGCTCGAATCTTATGCTCGATGATTTAGATCGAGCCGATTGGCACAGTCATCTAATCAGAAAGGCGGTACCCATGGGCGGCGATCTTATCAACCCGCCCGATTCGCAACCGGAATTTCTTATTGATGCCACTAAGGATCCTCTGTCCGCCAATCTGGACCGGATTCAGATCGTTAAAGGGTGGCTCAATGAGAGTGGCGTGGCCGAAGAAAAGGTGTTTGATGTGGTTTGGTCCAATGACAGGGCTTTAGTCGACGGCAAACTACCGGCGCTAGCCCCGGAAATCGACGAAAAAATCGGCACTTGGAACGTCAGCCAGGGCGCGGTGAGCTTGCGTGCGGTCTGGCAAGACCCGGAATTCGACGCCACACAAAACGCGTTTTATTATGCTCGTGTGCTGCAGGCGCCGACGCCAAGGCACGCATTACTCGACGCGATCGCCTTGGGTATGGATACGCCAACAGTGGGCGAATCATTTATTCAAGAACGCGCCTACTCCAGCCCGATATGGACTAAGCCGCTGTAGCCGGACGCCACGAGCTAAACATTGAGCGCAACATGAGAACCGCCAGCACTGCGCTGGCGGCATAGCCTAGCCAACTGTGGCTCATATCGAATCCGAGTTGCGGTTGCACCACAAACGCTAACCCCCAACTCGCCGCCACGGCATTCGTTAGATACCCAAAAGCAAATCCAACGCCCACCACACTGCCAAGGTAAGCATAGAGCGCACGCCGACCCAACTCTGCTTTTATCAACGCTACAGTGGCGATGTTGGTCGCGGGTCCGACCAACATAAACACCAACACTGCGCCGGGCGAAACGCCAGAAAACAGCAAGCCCGCGGCAATGGGGGTGGACGCAGTCGCACAGATGTACATGGGTATGCCAATCGCTGCCATCACCACGAAAGCGACCAATCCGTCACCCCACTGCAGTAAAAATTCTTGCGGCACTAAAGTTTTTATCAAAGCTGCGCAACCCAATCCAATCAGCAGCCATCTGGTGATGTCGTCTAGCAAATCAACAAATGTAAAACGCCACGCCGAGAAGAGCCTATCGCGCAGAGATACGGCGGCATCCGACGGGGGTGCCTCGGCACTGCAACACGTCTCTACCGCTTCTGCACCCGCGGGCTGGCCGGAGGTTTGCGCTTCGTTTTCCCGCCCCACCAGCATTCCAGCCACAACGGCGCTAAAAATCGCGGCGATCGGTCGGATAACCGCCATAAACGGTCCGAGCAATGCATAAGAAACCGAAACAGAATCGACACCGGTCTCTGGTGTCGAGATCAAAAACGCCGTGGTCGCGCTTTTTGAGGCGCCGCTGCGCCGCAAACCAACAGCAGCGGGAATAACCCCACATGAGCACAGCGGCAACGGCGCCCCAATCAGAGCTGCTTTGACCGTCGATTTGATTCCGGGTCGCCCTAACTGACTTGCCAACAGGTCCTCGGGCACCAGCGCCTTCACCACACCTGCGACTGCGAACCCCAACAGCAACCAGGGCGCTGATTCTACAAACAACGTTAAAAAATTAATTAACAGCGCGTCCATTAGACAGCGCCCTGCAGATTCAGTTCAGCATCTCCATGAGCACTCAATACCTCTAGGATCGTGCAATGAGTTGCTGGTTCGTCACCGCCACAACACGCATTACTGAGCGTTTGCAACGAATTCTTCATACGCTGCATCTCTTGAATGCGCTGGTTCACGGTGATCAATTTTTCGTCCACGAAACGTTTTACGTCCTCGCAGGACTTTTCGTCCCTAGTCACTTCAAGGGCCAGCAAGTCGTGAATTTCATTCAGCGTAAAACCCACTCGCTTAGCACTCAATATGAAACTCACTCGCTGGGCGTCAGCAGGAGAATAAAGGCGATATCCCGCCTCACTGCGTAACTGTGGATTCAACAATCCGTGCTTCTCATAAAACCGCAAAGTATCCTGTGATACGCCCGCGAGCCCAGCCAGCTGACCAATTCTAAGGGTTTTTTCATCCATATCCGTACTATAAACCTTAGAGTAAGGTCTAGAGTCAACCTTGAATTAGAAAATCATTATCAAACACGCCTAATAGCGGGTAAATACTCATCTCAGGCGGCTTACCGAGCCAAATATGGTATTGAAAGACCGGCGCTAGAATTTACGCGAGTCCCTGCGCCGCGAAAGAATTCGGTGAGCACGCATTGGAGCGAACCGAGCGCCAAAGAGCGCCTTTTGGCTTCAATAGCTTGAGATCCAGTCCACCTCAATTGCAAACGCGCCGTCTATTCCATCGTTGATCATTAAGCCCAACTCCGCCACCTGAACCGCGGTGATCGCCGGCGCGTTCAAGCGACGTCCCCGCCAGTTTGGCCAGAAAGATGTGAAGGGCAATTCGACTTCGACCCATTCGCCGTTCTCGGTGCCAAACTGTGACCAATAAGAGATCCGCGAATTTCTTGGGCGCAACCGAAACGTGTAAGCCCGGCCATCGCCGCGCACTTTCAAGCGCACGCCAGAGGATGATTGAAGCAGCACGTCTCCGGCGGGCACACGAATGGAGGCGAAACCACCCCCGTTTGTATTCAGTGACCCAGAGAAAAAAAGCCGACCATCGGCTCGCCTAACTTCGCCAAGCGACCGGCCGCCCATAACGTCATCGTTGATAACGCGCCAATCGAGCGCGTGAGCCGCGACAGGGTTTCCGCCTTCAAGAGCGTGCGCGCTTGTCACTGCCATTGCCACAATCATTATCAAACATAGCTTTCCAGTTTTTTGCACCATATCAATGCCCTGCTGTATGACTTGCTACCGGCACTAGTTCATCGGCACCACGTAAAGACCAGAGGCGTTTTCCGATATTGTGATGGTACCGCCCATCCCCGAATGGTTTAGACAGTAATAATAGAGAGTAGCAATATCCGCCGGGGCGGTGAGCTGAACGTATGCCCCAGCGGCGCCTGCAGAACTTACGCGACTGACGCCCTCGGTATATTCCACTCCGCCCCCATGGATACCGTTCGGGGTGGTTGAGAAGTATACCGGATGCGTTACATTGCTCCCGTCCGACTGCAGGAGTCGATACGTTTTGCCTGCCTCTAGGCTAAGATCCGGGCTAACGTTTTCGTTGATTGAGTATTTGTTCCCAGTCCCATAACTATTGGTGCCCCTGACAACCACCAAGTTAAACTCCACCGGCGCTTCCGCTACGGCCTCAGCCACGTCGACGATCTGTACCGTGACATCTTGGCTGACCTCGTCGGTACCGTCACTGACAACTATTGTCAGCGCATACTCAGCCTTAGTTTCGTAATCCGGGGCGCTAACAAAGGTGATCACGCCAGTTTCGGAAACCGCAAAGGCAGCCGCGTCCGCGCCTGCCAAACTGTAGGTTAAAGCGTCGTTATCGGCGTCAGAGACCTCGAGACTAAGCAAACTCGATTGGTTCTCGTTGACCTGCACCGTGGCTTCTAGACCAACGATAACAGGCGCATTGTTCGGACCCGCCTCGTCGACGTCAACAATCTCAATCGTTACCGTCTGCGACGTTGTACTGGTCCCGTCAGACACCTCTACAATAATCGAGTAACTCGTCTTCGTCTCAAAATCCGGCGCCGTAACAAAGGTCAATACACCATCGCTTCCCACCGCGAAGGCGCTGGCATCCTCTCCGCCGAGGCTGTAGGAAAGGGCATCGCCGTCTGCATCCGTTGCGCTGATCGTGGTCACCGCGGTTTGATTTTCGTCAACCTGTATTGACGTTGGCAGATCTAACGAAGGGCTGGTATTTGTAGTGCCAGCACCGTAACTGGCCGAAGCGGAGCCGCCAGAACCGCCCCCGCCGCCACAGGCGCTCACAGCGAACCCTAAAATTAAAACTGATGCTATACGCGTCGCACCAGTCGGCGACGGAACTGAAAATTTACGCATGAGGCCTCGTCACATAGTGTCAGGCCGGCGACTTTGGCCGTTGCGGCATAGAAAAACCATCAATGCGGCATTGATTTCGCATCGATGTCTGGTCCGAGGACGCTTGATGCATGGACAAAATATAGACACAACGCTGCAACCTAGCAAACTGGCAGCAACAGTCCTAGACCTAGTCGCGAGCCAGCACTACCACGGGTATGTGACGATCTGTTTTTTGCTGGTAGTCGATATACGGTGGCCAAATCTCTGCCATGATGTCCCAGAGCTTCTGCCGACGTTCGCCACCGATGGTGATGGCCCTGGCCGCAAATTTATCGGCAGCAACCTGCACCTGAACTTCGGGTTGGGCCACCAAGTTGTTGTACCAGGCTGGATGCTCCGGAAAACCACCCTTGGAGGCCACGATGATGTAATCATCACCGTCTTGCCCGTAGATCAAAGGCAGCATCCGCGGGGCACCACTCTTGCAGCCGACGGTGGTCAACAGGAGCGTAGGCACGCCGCGCCAAATATGACCATCCACACCGTCCGTGGCCAAGTAGTTACGCATGTGTTCTTGTGCCCAATCAGGCAATGTAGATGTCATAGCTGCTCCTTCCGACCTTTATTGGCCGCTATCATGTGTCAATTTAGACGTATTAAAACGCTCTTTAGCCCGCCACAGCGCGATCATAGGCACGGTAAAGATGGCTCCTGCGATCAAACCGGAAACGATCCCGCCGCCTCTGACGTTCACTATGTTCCAAACGAACATAGCCAGCACCACCTGTGCGGTATAAACCGCGGCCCAAGGCCACATCCAACGCCGCATGCGCCAAAAGCCATAAGCTCCCGCCGCGTAGATCGCCCAATGCAACGGCTCGGTGGCCTTCGCCCACCAACCCGTTAGCGTAAAGCCGAACCAAATTTCATGGTCGTCCGCCACCGGTTTATAAAACATATCGAACGGCATGTAGATGAAGGTCATATAACAACAAAAATAAAACAGCCCGTTCATCCACCAAGGCCGCAAGCTCCAGTCTTCACGAAGTTTAGTAAACAAGATTATCGCCCC
>DEBN01000118.1:40197-42725 GCA_002348825.1 Gammaproteobacteria bacterium UBA2955 | reverse complement strand
AGTGCCGCTGCCCATGTGCGGTAACAATACCACCTGCTCCAGCGCCAGCAATTCGGCGGCAACGCGCGGTTCCTGCGCATACACATCTAAGCCCGCCCCCGCAATGACACCGTCTTGCAGCGCTCTGAGCAAGTCGCCTTCCGCGACCACATCGCCCCGTGCGGTGTTGATGAGCATCGCTTCCTTACGCATCAGAGCAAGCATTTCGGCATTGATTAGATTGCGCGTGTCTGGCGTGGCGGGGCAATGCAAGCTGACGAAATCGGCAACCCCTAATAATTGCTCGAGGGGCAGAAACTCTGCCGCCAACTCAACCGCCGTGGACTCATCCACCGGCGAGCGACCACTGTAAACAATACGCATTCCAAAGCCATGGTGCGCCTGGCGCGCCATGGCGGTACCAATACGGCCCATACCGACAATTCCCAGAGTTTTGCCCGTCACCTGAGTAGACAACATATGCGTGGGATACCAGCCCCGCCAATCGCCGCTGCGAACCAGACGCTCGCCCGCGCCGGCGCGGCGCGCGCACATTAGCAATAAGGTCATGGCGATTTCAGCTGTAGCCGCGGTCAGCACCCCTGGCGTATTCGTGATCGTCAGGCCATTCGCCTTTGCCGCAGCAAGGTCGATGTGGTTAAAACCAACACCGAAGTTCGCCAATAGTTTGGCGCGGATACCAATCCTGGCCGCAGCTGCGAACACTTCGGCGGTTAACGCATCGGTCACAGTTGGGCAGAGGACATCAGCCTGAGTCAACGCCGCCACCAGTTGGTCCGCTGAAAACGCGGCATCGTTTTCGTTGCGGACCAGTGCGTAACGCTGCGCAAGAGCAATCTCCACTGACTCCGGCCACCGCCGTGTCAGTACCACTATCGGTTTATCGTTTTCTAGACCCGTTCCCATAACTAAGCTCACACCCCTGAGCATACCGATACTAATCTTTCTCCGAGCAGAATAAACTGCTGGTTTACGAGCAGTCTCTAGGAATCCGCAATGCAGGCAACACAAAAGAACTACCACCACTTTATCGATGGTAGCCAGGTCACAGGCACCTCAGGTAGAACCCACGCAATTTATAACCCATCACAGGGCAGCGTTAGCGGCACCGTCACTCTTGCCACCAGCACCGAGGTCGACGCGGCAATCGCCAGCGCGGCAAACGCGTTGGGCGAATGGAGCAGCATGAATCCCCAGCGCCGCGCACGCGTACTGTTCAACTTCAAAGCCTTGGTCGAGGCTAACGCTGACGAACTGGCGTTACTGATCGCTGAGGAGCATGGCAAAGTAATTGCCGACGCCCACGGTGATATTCAACGCGGATTAGATGTCATCGAATTCGCTTGCGGTGTACCCCACCTGAGCAAGGGCGAGTACACCCAGGGTGCCGGGCCTGGCATCGATGTCTACAGCATGCGCCAACCCGTAGGTGTAGTGGCGGGCATTACCCCATTTAACTTTCCCGCCATGATCCCTATGTGGATGTTCGGCGTTGCCATCGCCACCGGCTGCACTTTTTTGCTGAAACCCTCGGAAAAAGACCCGGGTGTGCCGCTGCGTCTGGCCGAGCTGATGATGGAGGCAGGGGCACCCGCTGGTGTTTTGAATGTCGTTAACGGCGACAAAGTAGCCGTCGACGCCATCCTCGACCACCCCACTGTCCAAGCGGTCAGTTTTGTTGGCTCCTCAGACATCGCTCACTACGTCTACCACCGGTGCGCCGAAAGTGGCAAACGCGTTCAAGCCATGGGTGGCGCCAAGAATCATGGCATCATATTACCCGACGCGGATATGACCCAAGCAGTCAAAGACATCAGTGGCGCCGCCTACGGATCCGCAGGCGAGCGATGCATGGCACTGTCCACGGTAGTTACGGTGGGCGCGGAAACCGGCGATCGTTTTATCGATGCAATGCGCACAGAAATCGACCGCCTCAACGTGGGTATCTCGACAGACCCCAACGCCGACTACGGTCCGGTTGTCACCGCCGCCCACAAGCAGCGCGTGAGCGACTACATAAAAATGGGCATAGATGAAGGCGCGGAGCTGGTAGTGGACGGTCGCGGGTTTCAATTGCAAGGCTACGAGGACGGGTTCTTTCTCGGCCCCAGTCTCTTCGACCGAGTGTCACCGGATGCCCAAAGCTATCACGACGAAATATTCGGCCCGGTGCTCCAAGTGCTGCGCACAGAGGACTTTGAGACTGCCATGGAACTGCCTTCAAAACACCAATACGGCAACGGTGTAGCGATATTTACGCGTAATGGTGGTGCCGCCAGAGAGTTCGCCCAGCGCGTCAACGTGGGTATGGTAGGGATTAATGTACCAATACCCGTCCCCGTGGCCTACCACTCCTTCGGTGGATGGAAACGCTCCGCTTTTGGGGATATGAATCAACACGGCATGGAAGGAGTTCGCTTTTATACCCGAACAAAGACCGTGACTCAGCGATGGCCCGAGCAGACCACGCAAGGCTCGTCATTTGTCATTCCAACGATGGAGTAGCCTCGCAGTATCTATAACAGCGC
>DEBN01000118.1:19952-39869 GCA_002348825.1 Gammaproteobacteria bacterium UBA2955 | reverse complement strand
AACAGCGCAGCCTACCAGGTATCGATAAAGGGGTACTTTTTCTCTGTCCGTTGGGCTACCGGCGGCAAACGCTTCAAACTTTCGGCCACCCAAGAGCGAGTTTCAGCGGGGTCTATAACATCATCAAGACCCCCTCCAGCTGCCGCATTTACCGCTTTAGCCGCATCGTACGCACGGTCCACTCGCTGCTGAAATTCATCAGCGCGTTGTTGTGGGTCCTCTATCGCCATAAGCTCGTTGCGATACCCGAGCTTGACGGAGCCCTCGATGTTCATGCCAGCAAACTCGGCGGTCGGCCAGGCAACGGTAAAGAATCCGACCAGTGCACCGGCGCCACACATCGCTTGGACACCCAAACCGTATGCTTTACGCACGACAACTCCAAACAACGGTGTCGTGATGTTGGCCCCTGCATTGAACATGCGGACGCAGTGGCGCACCAACGCTGTCGCTTCTACTTCAGGCCCAACCATCATGCCCGGGCAATCCATGAGACTTAAAATAGGAATGTCGAAGGCGTCGCACAATTGGATAAAGCGAGCGCCCTTATCGGCTCCATCCGAATCGATAGCGCCTGCGAGGTGATGCGGGTTATTCGCAATCAAACCCATAGGTTTGCCCTCGACCCTTATAAAGCATGTGATAACGCCAACCCCAAAATCTTTACGAATTTCTAGCACCGATTCCTCATCGGCGATGGTGTTGATGATCTCGCGCATGTCATAAAGTCTGAGACGATTTTCCGGCACGATATGTCGCAGTTTGCGTTGGTCAGGGGCCACCCAGTCAGCGACCTTACCTTGAAAATACCCGAGGTACTGCTTCGCAACCTGCACCGCCTCGGCCTCATCCTCAACCAGTATATCGACAACCCCGTTCGGTACCTGAAACGACATAGGACCCACCTCTTCGGGCGTGTAAATGCCCAAACCGCCGCCTTCGATCATCGCAGGCCCGCCCATGGCGATTGTCGAATCTTTTGTCGCAATTATGACGTCACAGCAAGCGAGCAAAGCCGTATTACCAGCAAAACAGCGCCCATGATTAACCCCCACCAGCGGCACAGCACCAGACAACTTAGAAAACGTGGTAAAGGTATTGGTATCGAAAGCAACGGCCGGACCTGTACTGTCATCCCCGGGACGGCCTCCACCACCCTCACCAAACAGAATCAGCGGCATGCGCCAACGCAGAGCGAGTTCGAACATGCGGTCCTGCTTGTAGTGATTTCTCGCCCCTTGAGTGCCGGCTAGAACGGTGTAGTCGTAATGAACCACGACGGCGCGAGACGCTTCGTCGCCAAACAGATCGGCATTTACCGTACCGGTGCCAGCCACCACACCATCGCCCGGCGTACGTTCGCGCAGCGTCTCTATATCATGTCGTTTATGCTGTCGCGCCACCACCAGCGGCCAATATTCCTTGAAAGATTCTGCATCCATTAATTCAGCAATATTCTCTCGCGGCATTCGGCCACCGCGTGCGTGACGTTTATTTACCGCTTCAGCACGATTTTCATCTAACGTGAACGCGTGGCGATCAATATTTTCCTGCAGGTCCGCTCGAACGTGATCTAGGTCAACGTCTGTATGTTCAACCGCTGCGCCTCTAGTAACTTCCGCAGATTCAACAAATACGATGGGAAACCCCTCGCGAACGATATCGCCCTGCGCCATCGTCACCTGTCGCACGACGCCATCGAAGTCCGCAGCGATGACGTGCTCCATTTTCATCGCTTCGACAACCGCCAGTTGCTGCCCCGACCTCACCTCTTCGCCAACCTCTACGTCTATTCCAACAATAGTGCCCTGGATCGGTGAACTTACTCCAACCGAACCGTCGGGGCCGATAATCGCTGGCTGGTCTTGAGCAACATCGCTGCGCCGATTTTTCACTTCTGCGTCATGGGCGAAGAGAGCCAGCGGGTCAGATGTGTCGACCCGGGCTCCTGCAAAGCCGTCGCCCTGCTCAGTCGCCTTCGAAGCGACAAAGCGCTCACGCATAACCGAAGGAGCTGCCAGATCCTGCATATGCTCATCCACCCAGCGCGTGTGAATGAGGCCATCAACAAACGCCTGATGACCCAAAATGTTCTGTAAGAAATGCGTATTTGTACCCACGCCTTCAATGCGAAATTCCGCTAGCGCCCTGACCGCCTTAGCGCAGACAGCGGCAAAATCTGGCGCTTTGCTCGACACCACCACTTTAGCCAGCAGCGAGTCAAATGCGGTGGACGTGGTATAGCCAGCGTAGCCAAAGCCATCGACACGCACACCCGGACCACTGGGTGCTTCATAGGCACTGAGCGTTCCCGAAGTTGGTAATACGGTGCCGTCCGGGGTCAGCGTTTCCATGTTGACCCGTGCCTGCACGGCAAAACCCTGACATTGACCGCCCGCTCCCAGATCGAGGGCCTCCAAAGACATTCCTCCCGCGACCTGGATCTGGCTCTGCACCAAATCAACCCCGGTCACGGCTTCAGTTACAGTGTGCTCAACTTGCAACCGCGCATTGGCTTCAATGAACACAAAGTCCGTCGCACCAGCCTCGCTACTGAGGAGAAATTCGAACGTGCCTAAGCTTTGATAACCTTCCTGCGCCGCGAAACGCAAAGCTGCGTCAATGATATCCCGGCGCACCTCCTCGGCCAGATTCGGCGCCGGCGCAATTTCGACCACTTTTTGGTTACGTCGTTGAGCAGAGCATTCGCGCTCACCCAGATCCACCACAGCGCCGTGCGCATCGCCGATAATCTGAACCTCGATGTGACGTGCCTGCGGCATAAAGACTTCGACATAAACGTCTTCGATTCCAAAAGCAGCGCCGGCCTCGGAACGGCAGCGGTTAAAAGCTTCCTCGAGTTCGTTTGCATCGGTAACAGCACGGGTACCGCGACCGCCACCGCCAGCCACTGCTTTGATGACTATCCCCTGCGGATGTCGAGACAAAAACTCCCGAGCTTCGTCGAGCGTGACACTGCGATCAATGCCTTCGAGCACCGGCACATTTGCGGCAATAGCGGATGCCCGGGCTTGCCCTTTATTACCAAAAAGTCTGAGGTGCGCTGCCGCGGGACCGATAAATTTTATGCCCGCATCGGCGCAGGCAACGGCGAATTCAGCTTGCTCAGAAAGAAAGCCATAACCGGGATGAATTGCATCACAACCGGTAGCTTTTGCAGCTTCGATCATAGCTGTGATATCGAGATAAGCAGGCGCACCCATGCCGTTTAACTGCACAGCTTCATCCGCTATTTGCGTGTGCAGGCTCGCTGCATCGTCGATAGAGTAAACAGCCACAGTGCGCAACCCTAAGTCTTGCGATGCCCGCGCGATTCTGATCGCGATTTCACCCCGATTTGCGATAAGCACGCCATTAAAATTCATCTTCTGTTACCTCTCCTTCGACATGTATTGCTTACTGTTTGAGTTCCGCATATTCCTGCAACGTACCGGTGATTCCTTGGCTGACTAAATTCCGATAATCCGCGTCATTGATGCCCAACTCTTCTCTCAATAACTGACGGCTATGCTCGCCGACGCACGGTGCTGACCGCAGCCGAACAGCGTCAGACGCCGAAAAATGCCACGGGGCGCCTGGCAATAACGACGCTCCCGCTTCGGGATGCATGACCTTTTGAATGAACCCGTTGCGAAAAAGCGCCGTATCGACGTTGCTGTACAGTTCGTGCAACGGAACGACCCGCGCCGCAATGAGCCCTGCTGCGGAAAACCTTTGTTCGAGCTGCTGCGCGCTTCTATCCACACAATAGTTTTCGATCAGTTGGTCGAGCTCAGCTTCCGCAGCCTTGCGAAAGGCGCTGGAACGCCATTTGGTTTCCACCAACTCACCCCCGATCAAATCCGCGAGTACCTGCCATTGCGCATCAGTTTCAACAGCCAGCGCCAACCATTCATCGCCAGCACAGCGGTAGTGATTGTGCGGCGCATAATTCGGATGACGATTGCCCATAGGGCCCGGCACATTCCCTGAAAGCTGGTATTCAACGAAAGCATCACCGCACAACACACTGACCGCCTCCATCATTGCTAAATCAACGCGTTGCGGCGCGCCCGTAAGATTGCGATGGTGTAATGCGGAAACAATGCCCGCGGAAAGCAAATAGCCGGAAACGGGGTCGGGGTAAAGTCCTGCGGTATTCATGCCTGTGTCGCCCTCGTAACCATGCAACGAAGAAAAACCAGACATAGGTTCTGTACTCGCGCCATTTGCGGGATAGTCACTGTAGGGACCATCGCTCCCATAGCCGGAAATAGAAGCCCAAATGATACCGGGACGTACGGCGTTCAATTTATCCAGCGAGACGCCCCAGCCGGGCATCACTGTGGCGCGAAAATTATCGAGAACGACATCGAAATTCGCCACCAAACGCCAAAATAGCGCCATGCCTTCTGGCGCTTTCATATTTAAGGTGAGTTCACGGCTATTCAAATTTACCGAGTTAAAGAGCCCGGATGTATTCAGCGGATGTTGTCTTTTCGCCTCATCTCGTACACCTTCGGGCACGCCAGTTCGAACACGACGCCAAACGTCGGGGCGCTGCAGACTGGCTACCTGCACGACGTCCGCACCCAAAAACGCCAGAGTCTCCGCCGCAAAGGCACCGGACCATGCCTGACCAAAGCTTAGAACTCTGCAGCCTGCCAACGGTCCCTGCCGATCTGACGCAGTTTGCGGCTGAGCCTTAAAACGTGCGGGCTTGAACTTAAGTCTGTGCTGGCCCTGGCTGGGTGCTGGGTTAACGAGTCGCCATGGCGCGGGCATTAATTGAAAGGGCGCGCCGGGTGCGCGCACTGAAGCTCCGTCGACTTCGAAGTCAACAAGGAATTTACGCGCGCGAAACTGCGCATCCTGTCCCAGATCTTGCATATTCTGCACAACACCGATCACACACCGCAGCTGGGCAAGAGCATGAAACGCTGTCCAACGGTCGATATCCGGTAATACGTCGCCAAGCTTTTCAACAACCTCTCTAAGATCGCGGCCATGGCGACCATAGTCGACAATCAGCTCGGGATCTTTGCCGAGCTCCGGCAACCCTAAAAAGGACATTGCCTCTGTCCAGTTATGGAAATCGCCAATAGCCAGATGCACATCACCGCCGCCCGCCGGCCAAAGCGGACTGAGCGCGCCCCGCGGACGCCAGCCGACCGGGCCGAAGCAGTCCTCCTGACCCGCGTATATCGACATAATGGCCCACGGATGAGCGGTGTGCGCAAAGGCCTCCAGCTCGCTGACGTCAACTCGCTCCGCAATGCTTTCGGTATGGCGCCGCAAGAGCGCTGCTGATGCAGCGATGTATCCGGCGATACCGCCAATATAGCCACTCTGGTGCCGCGGCATCTGCAGCGGCGGTTCATCACGCAAGCGGTTAATGTAAGACCATCCTGAACGCGCGCTGGTTGTTAAGTTATTTCCTGGGGCTGCATGCAATTCGCCATCCCCACCGTGAGGCGTCACCACCACTAACACCGCGCTGGATTTTAACCACGCGTGCAGGTCTGCTGCGGTTTTTAAATCTGTCGCGACGACCACGTCGGCGGCAGTCGCCAAATCGTGCAATTCGGAAAAATCAACGTATCGACTACTGCGCTTATTCCAGTTGACATACGCATGCACCGGACTCTCGCCACCGTGCAACGGTCGCTCGCGCCGCAAAACATGTCCTCCAGGCGGCTCGGCAATCACTACATCGGCACCAAGATCACCAAATAGTCGAGCCGCAAAAGCGCCGGATAATCTTGAGGAAAGATCAAGAACATTAAGCCCCGAATAAGCAGACGCTAAATTTGACACATCTAGGCTCCCTATCGAGGCTTTTTAATGGCCGCGAAATGACTGCTGCGCGCAGCTGTCGTTTCGGTTCGCAACATCCCCTGCTACACCAACCCCCGAACCGGCACTAACGCGCCATGCACAGCCTTTGCCGCATCAGAACCGAGGAAGCAAATGACTTCACCCAGATCCGTTGGACTGACCCACAGCTCAAAGTCTGCATCCGGCATTGCGCTGCGATTGCTGGGCGTATCGATTACACTCGGCAACACCGCGTTTACGTTAACTCCCAAGGCCTTAACCTCTTCACTGAGAGATTCGGTAAGCCGCATCACCGCGGCCTTAGAGGCCTGATAAGCACTCATATAGGCGCTGCCCTGCAGCGCACCGACCGCGCCAACATTGATTATGCCGCCGCCACCTCGACCTACCAAAACTGGCACCGCCACTTTCAGCACCCGCCGTAACGTAGTGACATTGATATCAAACATACGCTGCCAAAACTCGTCTTCTGTGCCGTCGACGCTGGGGCCCATATCAAACCCACCGGCAATGTTAGCCAGAACATCAAAATCACCGATGACTTCGAATACCCTCTGCACAGCCTCAGGGTCGAGTAAATCGACGCTATAGGCCTGCCCAAGCTCAGAGGTAAAATCGTCAATCACGTCCAGCAACACCACTTCTGCACCCTGACCATAAGCGACTCGCGCTACGCCGGCGCCCAGTCCGCCAGCGGCTCCGGTTATAATTATTTTCTTTCCTGCTAGCGACATTTCGGCTTGCTCTTGTCGTTGTTCAGCCCTCCATCCTACCTGTCTACTCGGAAAATTCATCCTGCACTTAACAGCGCTGGGGAGCCTATACTGCAACCTCATTCATGCATTGGTGGAGAGCGATAATGTTGCCGAGAATTTTGTCTGGTCTAGTAGGACTGTTGATGCTTGTTACTGCGGTGGGTTGGATAACTGACCCCGCAAGTGCAGCTGCGGGTCTTGGTATGCCATTGCTCGACGGTTTGGGCCGGAGCACTCAGATCGGAGATTTCACCTCATTCTTCGTCGCCGTCGCGGGTTTTAGTCTGTACGGGGCTTGGAAAGAAAGTCCGCACTGGGTGACAAGCGCTGCCATTGTTCTATTGCTGGCGGCTGTTTTTCGCACGTTGGCTTGGTTGATGCATGGCGCCGCCTTCGCCACCCCACAAATTGTCGCTGAGGTTGTACTCGCCGCCGTATTACTGTTTTCCGCGTCGCGCTGGTCGAGTAGCGCCGCTGACTAAGCGGATGAGTGCTCGGCACGCGGCCTACCGAGGCATTTGCAACTAGGTCAGGCTAGCCTTGCTGTGACGGCACCTCAACGATAAGTCCGTCCATACTTTCGACAAGGCGAATCTGACACGCCAGACGACTGCGCTCGCTGCGGCCCAACGCGTAGTCGAGTAATTCAGCTTCATCGCCGGTCGCGGGACCGAGTCTCTCGGTCCACGGTTCGCGCAACCAGGTGTGGCATGTGCAACATGTACACCCACCGCCACAGTGAGCAATGATGCCGTCTACCCCATTATCCAGCGCCACATCCATCAGAGTATCGCCAACTTTGGCATCGTAGCTGTAGGCGTCGCCGTTGGGCTGCACAAAGGTCACTCTAATCATCGCTACATGATAGCTCGAGCCGCTGTCTCAACCCAATGCGCAAGTCGCTTTCAGCCGCTCACGACGCTAAACTCTCAGGCTGTCGATTTTTCAGGGAGTTTGGTTTGATTATTGGGCTGACGGGCGGCATCGCGTCCGGCAAATCTACCGTTGCGAAGGCGCTAGAACACAATGGTGCCTCGGTCATCGATGCCGACAAACTCGGACACCGCGCTTACGTCAAAGGCTCAGAGGCGTTCCATAAAGTAGTTAAGCAGTTTGGCGAAGACATTATCGGCGCCGACGGTGAGGTCGACCGTCGCGCATTGGGCGCCAAAGTGTTTGGCGAAGACGGCAATTTGAAAAAACTCACCGATATCGTCTGGCCTGCAATCCAAGATATGGCCGTCAGCGAGATTCAACAAAGCTTAACCGCCAACCCAGATACGGTAGTCGTACTGGAAGCCGCGGTGCTGATCGAGGCCGGCTGGGAGTCGCTGGTAGATGAAATTTGGGTCACAACCGTTGAACCCGACATAGCCATTAAGCGCGCCAGCGCTCGAGACGGCGTGGACGCCGCCAGCGTACAAGCGCGTATCGATGCACAGATCAGCAACGCCGAGCGCACTGCTACAGCACACGTAATCATCGATAACTCAGAAGATGAAGCCCAGCTACTGAAACAACTTGAGGTGCATTGGCAAAAATTACAGGGACGGCTCTAATGATTCTTGACCTGCATGCGCATTCCATCAAGTCTGACGATGGCCGCGCTAAAGTTCAAAACTACTGCCAGTGGATTAAGGCCAAAGAAATCGCCATCGACGGCTTTGTGCTGACCGAGCATCGTCAGTTCGATGATGAATCTGATTACGTAGCGCTCGGTGCAAAACACGGGTTAACGATATTGAAAGGCGCCGAAGTCGAGACCGAGTATGGGCATGTGCTGGTCTTTGGTGTTACTCCGGAGCTGCAGCGCGCGTTCGACTTCACCAATATTCACCTCGCGTTAGCTGACGTTATCGCCGCTTGCGACGCACACGGCGCGATTGCGGTACCCTGCCACCCCGGCCGCAAACGGGTGGGTATGGCGGCGCATCTCGAGGAGTTCGGGGTACCCGAAGGAGTGCGCATTGTGGAAGTATTCAACGGTGGTAGCCGCGATGACGAAGACGGCATATCTCAGCGCATGGCGGACGATTTGGGCTACCGCGGCATCGGCGGCAGTGATGCGCACATCGTTAGTCATATAGGTCGTTGTGCAACCGAGTTCGAACAACCGGTGCACAACGAACAGGACCTCGTCGCGGCCCTTAAGAGCGGTGCATTTAAGGCGTTAAAACTCCCAAGCTGAGCCTATAAAACTCGTTTTACGGCACTAAACCGGCGTCACTAACGGGATCGACAGTTCTTCGTGCTCCTCCCAGTGCAATTGCACTCTCTGACCAATGTGCACCTCTGTGCCTGGGTCCTCAACACCCACCACATTCGTCAGGAACCGCGGTCCCTCATCGAGATCTACATAAGCCACCGCATAAGGCGCCATACCCCGGAAAAACGGATGGTAGCTCAAACGCACGATACTGTAGGTGTAGATTACACCCTGACCAGCAGAGGTCTGCCACTGCAGATTACTTTCTACACATCCCGTGCAATGCGCCCGCGGATGCCAAACAATGGTTTGGCAGTTACTGCACTGTTGGTAACGAAATTCCTTCCCCTTCGTAGCACGCCAAAATTCTGCAGTGTCTAACTCAGTAAGTCTGGGCAGCGGGCGCGTCGGTGCTTTTTTCTCTTCGCTCATGTCCTAGTTTCTCCCCAAAATCACGGTTCCTGCTGAATGGCGTCCACCGAGCATGCCCCCGTTACCGTGGGCAATGGCGAGTTCCGCATCCGCCACCTGCGACGTCGACTCGCCTCGAAGTTGGCGTGTCGCTTCGAGCAGCAAAAATATGCCACGCATACCCGGATGATTTGACGACAAACCGCCGCCGTCGGTGTTTAACGCGGGCCCGTCCTCGGGTCGGTCAAAGCGCAAGCGCCCGCCCTCAACCCAGGCACCGCCCTCGCCCTTGGCACAGAAGCCTAAGTCTTCCAGCAACGTCAACACAGTGATACTGAACGAGTCGTAAATCATGGCGATGTCCATGTCTGCAGCGGTCACGCCCGCTTCAGCATAAGCAATGGGCGCAGACTGAGCTCCCGCCGAAGTAGTGATGTCAGCGCCGTTTTGCGGATACTTCGTGGCTTCGCCAGTGCCCAATATCCATACCGGTGGTTTTTTGCAATTGGCTGCGACCTCAGCACTCGCGATCACTACCGCGCCACCGCCGTCTGACACCATGCAACACTCCAACAAGTGTAATGGGTCAGCAATCATGCGGGAGCTCACTACGTCCTCTATGGTGGTCTCTTGTATGCCGACGAACTCTAAATCCGTCATCGCCTGAACCGCTTCCGGATTGCGCATGGCATGGTAGCGAGTGGCGGTAGAAATTTCCGCCAGCTGTTCGCTGGTTGTGCCATATTCATGCATATGCCTGTGCGCCACCATGGCGTAGTTTGCAATCAACGTCTGCCCGGCAAAGGTCTCCATATTATCGCCAGGACTAACACCTCCACCGCGCCCGCCGGCACCGATAGCCATGGCATTGCTGTGAGCTGTCGAACCGTAAGTGAGCAAAGCAACTTTAGCCTTACCTTGTCGAATGGCCCGCAAGGCGTGAGCGGTATGAAACTCATAAGAACTGCCACCCACGCCGGTAGTGTCCATTACTGTCGGCTGAATACCGAAGTATTCGGAAATCATTAAGCCGCTCATGGGTGCGCCCTCGCCAGCGTCATAAATGGCGTCCACGTCACGCCAGGTCAAACCGGCATCGGCCAGCGCTTTAGCCGCACTGGCCGCCTTTATTTGCAGGGAATTGACCTTCCCATCCACATCTCGCGATGGGTATTCGTGAATCCCAACAATTGCCGCATCTCGGCTCTGACTCGCCATAACTCCCCCTTAGCCTTCCGTTTGCTCGTCATTTCGAGCCAAACCCATATGCCCCTGCTGGTTTAATTTTTCCAGAAAGGACACCTCGTACGCCTGTTCCGGCTCTTGACGCACCATCGCATCCAGCACCTTAGCATCCTCCCCCACCAGAATACGCCAGCGTTGTTCACGCACACCGTCTAAAATAATCGTCGCCGCGGCGCTGGCCGTAGTCGGAGCCTTATCGCGGAAATCCTCCTGCTGCTGACGCACCATCTGGCGAATATGATCATCCGGCACATTATCTACCGGCAAGCCGAACGCCAGATAACGCTCACGGATATCGGCGACCTCCTCTTCATCTAGTTCCATAGCGCTGTGTTTACCCAACACCGCGGAAGTATTCAGCGCAATAGAGGTGCCAATGTGTCCTGGCATAACCACCGAGCAACGCACATGGGGCGCATTCATACGCAGATCAGTAATCAGTGCCTCGGTGAAACCTTTTACAGCAAATTTAGCTGCCGAATAAGAGCTATGCGGCGTCATTGGACCCACCGTGGCCCAAAATCCGTTTACTGAGCTGGTGTTGATGATATGCGCTTCATCGCTGGCCACCAGCATCGGCATAAACGCCGTGCAGCCATAGAACACGCCATACCAACAGACTCCAAAAGTGCGTTCCCATTCCTGCCGATCTATGTCTACAACACTTCCGCCACCGGCGATACCCGCATTATTGAACAATAGATTGATGTGCTGGGTATCGTGCTGTTGGGCCACTTCGTCGCGAAAGCGCAACACATCCTGTTCACTGGATACATCGCAGTTATGGCTGGTGAGGCGCCCCTGGCCCAGCGCGCTGGCCAGCGTATGGGTCTGCGCCATATTTTCCGCTGAAACATCACACATCGCTACGTGCGCGCCGGCGGCAATGAGCTGACACACGAGTTCTCGGCCCATACCGGTGCCGCCACCGGTCACCACCGCAATCTTGTTATTAAAATCCTGCATTATCCTCCCGTAAACCCAGTTATTTATGCCGTCGCAGTCCCTGCACCGCCGACTCTAATTGGTCTTGGTCGACATGACCATTCCGGTAAAGCGAGCTAAGCGAGGCCTCGACAACAGCCATAGCATCTACCGCAAAATGTTCACGCAGGCGCGACCGTGATTCCGACAATCCGTATCCGTCTGTGCCGAGCACTTCAAAACCTGCAGGCATCCACGCGGCAATACCTTGCGCAAGCGCCGCCATGTAGTCCGTCACCGCAATGAACACTCCAGACTCATCACCAAACATCTTATGCAGACGCGCAACCTTGGGCTCATCCTGCGGATTCTCACGATTGTACTGCTGGCAGGCATGCGCTTCGCGCTGCAGTTCGACAAAACTGGTCATGCTCCAAACACAAACGCCAATGTCTAAGCTTTCCAACGCGTCCCTCGCCAACAACGCCTGCTGCATTATGCTGCCGCTTGCCAAAATGTGCACAGTACAAGCAGCGTCCTCACGCCCTCGATATAAGCGATAGCCGCCAGCCACCACACCTTGCAGCACCTCGTCTTCAGAAACGTTAGTTTGCTGGGCAATCTGCGTCAGACTGAGCATCGTGTGATTCTCGTTGTAGAGCGTTAGGTAATAGAAGACGTCTTGCTGCAACCCATACATCTGATGCATGCCTTCGCGAACCAAAGCTGTGACTTCGAAACCGAACGCGGGATCGTAACTGCGAAGATTGGGGACCGTGCTGGCCAGAATATGCGAGTGCCCGTCCTGGTGCTGCAAGCCTTCACCGTTAAGCGTCGTGCGACCAGCTGTGCCACCCAACAAAAACCCCTTGCACATCATGTCACCGCAACTCCAGATCATGTCGCCGACACGCTGAAAGCCAAACATCGAATAAAAAATGTAAAACGGAATCATGGGCAGGCCGTGCACTGCATAGGCACTGCCTGCAGCCATAAACGAGGCCATGGCGCCAACTTCGCAGATGCCCTCCTGCAGGATCTGCCCGTCTGCAGCCTCCCGATACGGCAGCAGACTGTCCGCATCCACCGGTCGGTACTTCTGTCCTTCCGGCGAATAGATACCCGCGACCTTAAATAAGCCATCCATGCCAAAGGTGCGCGCTTCATCAGGCACTATCGGTACAACGTAACGGCCAAGCTCCGGTTGTTTCAGCAGCGTCGATAACAAGCGCACCATCACCATAGTGGTCGACATCTCGCGCCCAGCGTAATCGCCAAGAAATTCAGCAAACTCGTCAATCGACGGAACGTCTAACGCCGCGCAATGCACGTGCCGGTTTGGGATGTGCCCGCCCAGGCGCGTTCGCTGGTTGCGCAAATATACTAACTCCGCGGAGTCATCCTCCGGTCGATAAAACTCGGCGGCTATAGCCGCCTGTTCGCTCAACGGAATGTTCAACTCCCGTGCCACCTTGACTCGCTCGTCTGCAGACATGTTCTTATACTGATGCGCGGTATTTTTGCCCTGAGCGCCCATGCCATCGCCTTTGACCGTTTTAACCAGAATCACGCTGGGGCGACCCCCATTCGCATGCGCCTTGGCAAACGCCGCATACAGTTTCTTCTGATCCTGGCCGCCACGCTTTATCGCCCGCACCTCTTCGTCGGTCAGCGAGTTCATCATTTGTTCCAGCGCGGGATTGCCTTCTACCCAATGTTCGCGCTGCACGTCGCCCGGCAGCACGGAATACATCTGGTAATCGCCGTCTAGACACTCATCCATCCGCTGCCGTAACACGCCGTCGTAATCTCGCGCCAGCAACCCATCCCAACCGCTGCCCCAGATCACTTTGATCACGTTCCAATCGGCTCCGCGAAATACGCGCTCGAGTTCCTGGATAATTTTGCCATTACCACGCACGGGACCGTCCAGTCGTTGCAGATTGCAGTTCACTACAAGGATCAGATTGTCGAGCTTTTCACGGGCTGCCAGACTGATACTTCCCAACACCTCCGGTTCGTCGGACTCACCATCACCAATAAAACACCAAACCTTGCCGCTGGCGGCCTGCTTTAACCCGCGATTTTCTAGATATTTAGCAAACCGCGCCTGATAGATGGCAGACGGGGTCGATAAGCCCATCGACGCGTTAGGTACCTCCCAAAACTCCGGCATGCTACGCGGGTGCGGATACGAGGATAGACCGCCACCAGCGCCCAACTCTTGACGATAATTCTGCAGTTGCTGCAGCGATAAGCGACCCTCGAGATATGCGCGTGCATAGACACCGGGGGCGGCATGGGGCTGGGGCAGCAGCATGTCCGCGGAGCCCCGATCGTTATCTGGACCGGCGCCACGGAAGAAGTGATTGAACCCGACCTCGAGCATCGTTGCACACGAGGCATAGGTCGCAATATGACCTCCCACACCAATGCCCTTATCCTGAGCCTGCAGGACCATCGCAATGGCGTTCCAGCGCAGTATTTTTTCAATGCGCTCTTCAATCTCGATATTACCGGGATAGATCGGCTGGTCGTCCGGCGCAATGCTGTTGATGTAAGGCGTATTCAGAGTCGCTTCGTCTAATGCGACGTTTCGACTGAGCACGTGGTCCTGCAGATTTCGCAGAATCTCGCGCACCCCAGCTTCGCCATACTCGTTGTAGATGGCGTCGATGGCTTCAATCCATTCGCGCTTGTCGTCCGCAAGCAGTGCCTGCAATTCCTCTAAAGGAACTTGATTGTTAATCAGGTCGGCCACAGTAGCGTGCTTTAAAGCGCGGCCCGGATGCGCTGCGCATGCTTTTCAAGCAGGTCAAAATCCGCCATCTGCCGCGCATGCATCATCATTTCCAAGCCGTCGCGACGCGGCAGAATGTGAAAATGCAGGTGAAAAACCGTCTGGCCGGCCGATTCTCCGTTGAGTTGGGCAAGCATAATTCCGGGCGCGTCAAACGCACTTTTTACCGCCGCGGCAACGCGCTGCACGGTGGCCATAGTGTGACCCAAAATCACCGGGTCGGCGTTGTGAATATTCTCAGTCGGGTCTTTCGGGATGACTAAGGTATGGCCTTCGACCTGCGGCATGACATCCATGAACGCCAGCGAATACTGGTCCTCATACACCTTGAATGCCGGCGCTTCGTTCCGCAGAATTTTGGCAAAAATGTTGTCGGTGTCGTAGGCCATGTCCGTCCCCATTTGGTGGTGTACTTAACACCGATTTTGCGGCAAAACCTACCGTTCATTCAAACTGGACATCTGCGGCCAGAGATTGCAGTACCGCTTCGGTATCTGCTCCCAGCTCTGGCAACTCGGGCGAGAAACCCTCTGCAATCGGCAGTCCGGGCACTCGCGGCAGCTCTACGTTCTGGCCTTGCACTTGCACGACCTCGGTATGGAAATCGCTATGATTGAGCAATGCCGACACCGGATTGAGAGGCGCAAACGCTACGTCGGCCGCCGTCAAACGCGTGCTAATAACCGCGTATGTCAAGTCAGCAAAAACCTGCTGCACCGCGCCGTCAACAAATTCCCTATGCGCCACTCGGGCTTCATTGTTGCGGCACCGCGAGTCTTCGATCAAACCGTGTTGTTCAAGCCCTATTCGACACAACTGCTGCCATTCGCGCTCATTTTGCACCGACAATACGAAGCGCTGCGCGTCTGCGCTCGCGAACACGCCGTAAGGACAGATGCCTGGGTGCGCAAGCCCGATACGTTGTGGCGCGTTACCACCATAACGTTGCAACAGGTAGGGGACGGCGAGTAATTCTGCCGCCGTGTCGAATAACGATACTGTAATTGCGGCACCTACGCCGTTGTTACCCCGTTGAATCAACGCCCCTAACACCGCTTCGTAAGCAAACATACCAGTTGCAATATCTACAATGGACACCCCGACGCGGCCGGGCGCGTGGGGGCTACCGGTGATGTCCGCCAAACCGGATTCAGCCTGCATGAGCAGATCGTAAGCTTTGCGATTGCGTCCGGGTCCATCCGGACTGAATCCAGCAATAGAAACGGATATGAAGTCAGGCCGTTGCTCGTGAACGGCCGCTAAGTCGATACCCAACTTTGCCAGAGCTCCGGGCTTAAGGTTTTGCACCAACACGTCCGCACGCTGAATCAATTGCTTCAGCGCACTCAGCCCTTGGTCCGAACGCAGGTCCAGTACCACCGACTTCTTACCCGCATTAAGCCAGACAAAATAAGCGCTCTCACCGAACACTGCAGAATCGTAATAACGAGCGAAGTCGCCTTCTGGACGCTCGATCTTGATGATCTCGGCACCTGCCAGAGCGAGCCGATGAGTACACAGCGGTGCCGCTACCGCCTGCTCTAATGTGACTACTTTTATCTGCTCGAGCATCGCTTAGCCTCGCACACTCAGCGCGCAAAAAAAGAGGGCTAAACGCCCTCTTTCCCGCAAACGCTTTGCAAAATAGCGCGTCTACGATCGCGGTGTGTAGCCCAAGATAGCCTTGGTTTCGAGGAATTCTTCGAAACCATACCGACCCCACTCGCGTCCGTTACCGGACTGCTTATAACCGCCGAAAGGTGCTTTTTGGTCACCGGGCGCACCGTTCAAATGCACGTTACCGCTGCGGATCTGGCGAGCAATAGTGCGTGCGCGTTCAGGGTCTTCCGACGAGATATACCCGCTCAGTCCATACACCGTATCATTGGCGATACGCACAGCATCATCGTCATCCTGATAGCCGATCATAGCCAATACCGGCCCAAAGATTTCTTCTCGAGCAATGCTCATGTCATTAGTCACGTGAGAGAACACCGTGGGCTTGATGTAATATCCGGCGTTCAACCCCTCTGGACGACCGGTACCGCCCGTTTCCAGCTTCGCACCCTCATCGATGCCTTTCTGGATGAGATCCTGGATCTTGTTGTACTGCACTTCTGAAACTACCGGACCGATCGTCGTATCTTCCGCATTTGGATCACCGACTTTGACTTGTTCCGCCGCAGCCTTGGCCACTGCAGCAGCCTCATCCATCCGCTCCATGGGCACCAACATGCGAGTCGGCGCGTTACAGCTTTGACCGGAATTAGTAACCATGCCAAACACGTCACGCGCGATGGCTTTTTGGAAGTCCGCATCATCAAGGATGATATTTGCAGACTTGCCACCAAGCTCCTGAGCAACGCGCTTAACCGTCGGCGCTGCGGCCTTGGCCACTTCTACGCCCGCTCGGGTAGAACCGGTAAACGACATCATGTCGACGTCGGGGTGCGCAGAGAGTGCCGCACCGACAACGGGGCCATCGCCATTTACCAGATTGAAAACACCGGCCGGCACGCCTGCCGCATCCATGATCTCGGCCCACAAAATAGCGTTAAAGGGAGCGACCTCAGACGGCTTAAGCACCATAGTGCAGCCTGCAGCTAACGCCGGCGCTACCTTGCAGGCGATCTGATTAATCGGCCAGTTCCATGGAGTAATAAAACCACAGACCCCAGCGGGTTCGCGAATGACTCGAGCATTGCCCATATCTTCTTCGAATTCGTATTCTTTTAAGATGCCGAGGGTGGTCATTAGATGCCCAAGTCCGGCAGGTGCTTGTGCTTTGTTCGCAAGATTGACTGGCGCGCCCATTTCTTCGCTGATGGCCGCCGCAACATCTCCCATACGCTCGCTGTACTTGGCAATGATCGCCTCGAGCAAGCTGATGCGTTCTTCCCGGGTGGTCTGCGAAAACGTTTCAAATGCCGCTTTGGCCGCCGCAACGGCTTTGTCCACATCTGCCACACCACCCATGGCCACCTGGCCAATGGATTGTTCGGTTGCCGGATTGATTACGTCGATGGTGTCGCTGGTGGAAGGCGCAACCCATTCGCCATTAATATAAAAATTGGTTCGATTGCTCACTACGGTTCCCCTTGTTGTGGTTTTGGCCTGTACTTTTTACTTCTGTTTTGCTTTCTTTGATCAACGCCTGTTCACGCCCCAAACGTAGCCAGCGTTTTTTCAAGAGCCTCTAGCTTACCTTGCCAATGACGGTTCTGAAACCGGTAGCGTGCTCGATCCACAGCCGGGCTCAACCCAAGAAAGTGCGCAATCTAGCCACGAATTTGCAGCCCTGCGCAGCGCTTCTTAGAGTTTTGGTTACAAGTGTTCCGCACAGCAAAAAGCGGATGACCAGGCCCATTGGAAATTGAACCCACCGAGCCATCCGGTCACATCCAACGCCTCGCCAATGATGTAGAGACCGGGCACCTGTTTTACTTCAAAGGTTTTAGAGGACACCGCGTCGGTTGCTACACCGCCCAAGGTCACTTCCGCGGTTCGATACCCCTCAGTGCCTCCGGGCTTGAGAACCCATCCATGCAGCCTGTTTGCCAGTTCGCGTAGATCTCTGTGCGCCACTTCACCGAGTCGACCATCATCGAACCACATCCCGCTCAATTCATGCACAAGGCGCTTTGGCAACCGCGTCTGCAGCAAGCTGGACACCCGAGTTCTAGGCGAGGACTCCTGTGCTGCGACGAGCCACTCGAAAGCGTCTAACTCTGGCAGCAAATCTATCGCTATTGAATCTCCTGGCGTCCAATAAGAAGAGATTTGCAGAATAGCTGGTCCGCTCAACCCGCGGTGAGTGAACAAAATATCCTCCGAAAATGCGTTGTCGCCACAGCGCACTGCAGCAGGCAGAGACAAGCCGCTGAGGTGGGCAAAGCGCGCTCGATCAGAATTATTCCAGGTTAGCGGTACCAAGGCCGGCTCCGTTTCGACCAGCCCGAGTCCAAACTGTCGCGCCATGCGAAATGCCAAATCGCTGGATATTTTTGGCATCGACAAGCCGCCGGAGGCCAGCACCACTCTATCTGCAAAAAAGGAATGTGCCCCGGCGGCAACCTCGAAGCCGCCTGCGTCGGCGGCTTCAACGCTCTGCACTTGCGCCCGTGTCTTGATCTGCACGCCCGCATTCCGAGCGTGCTGCAACAACATGGCCAGCAAGTCTTTCGCACTTCCGTCACAAAACAGTTGGCCTGACTTTTTCTCGTGGTAGGCAATATCGTGATCTTCCACCAGCGCGATAAAATCCTCTGGCGTATACCGGCGCAGCGCGGAAATACAAAAATGCGCATTAGCCGACAAAAAATGCTCTTGCGGGTCGGTCCAGATGTTGGTGAAGTTACAACGGCCGCCACCTGAGACTAAGATCTTGAGACCGCACTTGGCGCTTTGCTCTAAAACCAAAACCCGCCGACCTTTGCGCCCGGCATAAATCGCACACAGCAACCCGCTGGCACCGCCGCCAACAATCACAACATCCCAGCGTGCAGCGCTCACCAGCGTGACCAAATCGGCTTGCAACCTTCCGGTAACGCAGCCACCTGCCCCAAAGCCGCCCATGGTTGACCAAGTTGATGAAAGTCCGAACCGACAGAAGCAAGTAAGTCGAACTGTCGCGCTAATGCGGCCATTCTGCGTGTTTGCTCCGGCTGCTGCGCACCACTGACAACCTCCACGGCACCACCGCCCGCAGCTTTGAAAACCAACAACAGCGACCGCAGCTTGGTATGCGTCATTTTATATTTGAGCGGGTGGGCGAGCACCGCAATGCCTCCAGCGGCTATGATCCAACCACAAACTTGCTCGAGGTCGGCCCATTCGGTGCGCACATACGCCGGCTTACCCGCGGCCAGATACCGTTTGAACGCCTGCTGAAAATTGGCAACCGCGCCTTGCTCGACCAAATAGCGTGCAAAATGCGGTCGTCCCACACTGCCGCCCTGGGCAAATTCCAGTGCCCCGACATGCGCGTCAGCAAAGCCCTGCCGCGCTAACTGGTCGGCTATGCGCTGTGCACGCTGCTGACGCGCAGCCTGCTGCTGCGCCAGCCCATCCAGCAGTTCAGCGCTGTGCAAATCTAGGTTTAATCCGACGACGTGTATATCGAGCCCCTGCCATTGCGTCGAGAATTCACACCCCCCAATAAGCCTGACCGGCAACGCTTGGGTGTCCAACTCGGCATAGGCCGCCACCGTATCGTGGTCGGTGATGGCAATCTGCTCGCAGCCCCGCACCGCCGCCAGATCGACGAGATCTTGGGGAACCAGATGCCCATCCGAGCATTGACTGTGCATATGAAAATCGACGATCAAAACAAATTCCTGGTTGCGGACGCAGACGCTGGGAAGCCGCGCCTAAAACAATACCGTACTGAATTTTCGCGCGTCTGCCCACAACCCCAAAGATCACCGCCTAACACTAGGTTTCGATGGTCCTTTACGGCAGAATGCAGCTCACTTTTATTAGGGGGAACGCCACATGAAAGGCACCGTGCACTACGAAACGCGAGGCGATATCGCGCTAATGACCATCGACAATCCGCCCGTTAACCCGTTGTCCTCCGGCGTACGCCAGGGGCTGGATGACGGTATCAACGCCGCTCTGGCCGACGACAACATCAAGGCTATCGTGCTTACCGGTGCAGGTCGCGCATTCATCGCGGGTGCCGACATTTCTGAGTTCGGCGGCAAAGCTGAAGGCCCCAGCCTGCACGATTGCCTCAA
>DEBN01000118.1:5152-19566 GCA_002348825.1 Gammaproteobacteria bacterium UBA2955 | reverse complement strand
TTTGGCGGTGGACTCGAAGTGGCATTGTGCTGCCACTATCGCGTCATCGCAGAGACCGCACCAGTCGGGCTGCCTGAGGTTAAACTTGGCCTGCTGCCGGGGGCCGGAGGCACCCAACGCTTGCCGCGCTTGATTGGGGCGGCCAAAGCATTGGACTTTATGATCACCGGCGACCCTATACCGGGACCGCAAGCCAAGGCCCTGGGTATCGTCGACGCCGTTGCCGACGGCGACGTTGTCGCTAGCGCGATCGCATACGCCAATGAACTTATTGCCAACGGCAGTCCGATTCGTCGCATTCGCGATGAAGAGAACATCGTCGCCGCGGATCGAGGCAACGCAGAAATTTTTGATAACGCACGAAAAACTGCAGCACGCAAGATGCGCAAGCGTTTCGCGCCAGAGATGATTGTGCAATGCGTGGAAGCGGCAGTAAATCTGGGTGATTTCGATGCTGGCATCAAGGTCGAACAAGAGTGTTTCGCTAAGTGCCTAAAACACCCCCAACGCGAATCCCTGATTCACATGTTCTTTGCAGAGCGCGAAGTGGCCAAAATTCCCGATGTACCGCGCGACACGGCTTCCCAAGACATCGCCAGTGCCGCGGTAATAGGCTGTGGCACCATGGGCGGCGGCATCGCTATGTGCTTCTTAAACGTTGGCCTTCCGGTCATCTCTCTAGAGATGAATCAAGAAGCGCTGGATCGGGGTATCGGTGTCATCAAGCGCAACTACGACATCCAGGTGCAGCGCGGGCGCATGACCGCGGAGCAGGTGGACCAACGTATGTCGCTGCTGACAGGCACCACAGATTTCGCCGATCTGGGCCAGGCCGACGTAATCGTTGAAGCGATCTACGAAAACATCGACGTGAAGGTCGAAACCTTCCAGAAGATGGACGCCATTGCAAAACCCGGTGCCATTCTGGCTAGCAACACATCAGCTCTGGACATTGACAAGATGGCTGCGGCCACCAAACGCCCCGATTCAGTGATTGGCCTGCATTTCTTCAGTCCAGCGAACGTTATGCGGTTGTTGGAAATCGTACGCGGTGCCAACACCAGCAAAGAAACTATCGCGACCTCCATGAAACTTGGACGCACACTGAATAAGATTGCGGTTCTGTCCGGCAATGCGCCTGGATTCATCGGCAATCGAATGCTGGCAGGCTATACCCGACAGGCAGGCGAGATAATCCTGCAGGGTGCAACGCCATACCAGGTTGACAACGCGCTGCTGCAATTCGGCATGCCCATGGGGCCATTCCAGATGAACGATTTGGTCGGTCTGGATCTTGGTTGGCGCGCGCGCAAACTCGGCGGCATGAAGCCTGAGGACGTGCCGATTACCGCTCGCGTTGCCGATAAACTGTGCGAGATGGATCGTTACGGACAAAAAACCAGCCGCGGATTTTATATCTACCCAGAAGGTAGCCGCGCCGGCCAACCCGACCCGGAAGTCGTCAGCATTGTTGAAGAAACCTCCGCCGAACTCGGTATCACGCGAAGCGAAATCGATGACGATGAAGTGCTCAAGCGCTGTTTGTATCCGCTGATCAACGAGGGTGCGCGTATCCTAGAAGACGGCATCGCTATTCGACCGTGCGATATAGATATTGTGTACATCAATGGCTACGGTTTTCCGGAAGTCACAGGTGGCCCAATGTTCTGGGCAGACCAACAAGGTCTAGACAATATTCTCGCGGACATTAAACGCTTCGGAGAGGCCTACGGTGGTCCGAACTGGGAGCCTGCGCCGTTGCTCGAACGTCTGGTCGCAGAAGGCAAGACCTTTGCGAGCCTGCAAAGCTAACAACCGCTCAACTTAGGTGGCCGCGGCCACCTAAGTTGCCGGCTTCATCCTGCTATGCATACCCTGGGCATTCATCATGTATCTATCAACGTTGATGACGTTGCAGCGGCCGAACGCTTTTACTGCGATGTATTAGGCTTGGCCAAGCTCCCGAGGCCGGACCTGGGCTTCGACGGTGCATGGCTGCAAACAGGCCAACAACAGGTACATTTACTCGCTAAATCAAGCGGCGAGCCACTACCGGAGCAACACTATGCTTTTCTGATAAGCGATGCGGACGGACTGCTGAAACGCTTGCAGGAACACAACATAGAACCACGTAGCGTGGGCGAAATCACCGGCGTCTGCCGGCAAATCTTTGTTCACGACCCAAGTGGCAACTTGGTGGAATTCAACCAACCCATCATCACAGATGCTAACTAGCACGGCGCCATTTCGAACATTTCAGACCCTATTCGGGTTAAGCATGACCCTGCTGTTTGCAAGTTATGCGTTCGGTCATGGGGTCGCCGAGGGTGACGCCAGCTTTTTACAAAGCAAGCAGGGCTTGCAGTTCTGGCCCTACGCCTATCTGGGCGCTAAACACATGGTCACCGGTTACGACCATTTGCTGTTTTTGGGCGGTGTCATATTTTTCGTTTCACAGATTCGCGATGTTGGTATCTATGTGACATTGTTCGCCATCGGCCACAGCCTGACGCTGATCGCAGGTGTTTGGTTTAACATCGAAGCAAACATTTATTTAGTGGACGCACTGATCGGTTTCTCTGTGGTCTACAAAGCCTTTGATAACTTAGGGGGCTGTCAGCGTCTGGGCTTGACCATTAAGCCGCAACCTATGGTTTTCGCATTCGGACTGGCCCACGGCTTTGGTCTCGCCACCAAATTGCAGGAATTGGCTCTGGACCAAGACGGGCTGTTGGGCAACTTACTGGCGTTTAATCTCGGCGTAGAGGTCGGCCAGCTATTAGCCCTGCTGGCCATGGTGTTGGGTTTGATAATATGGCGGCGCCATCGCTACTTCACAAGACAGGCCATTATTGCCAACATTGTCATTATGGCTGCAGGCTTTCTGCTAACTGGCTACCAGTTAAGTGGCTACTTTTTGACTCATTGATCGTTCCAAGGCCGCTGTATGAGCAATTCTTTACTGACGAATGCGCAAAAGCTTGCCCAAGCATTTTCCCAGCGCAGTGACGAATTTGAGGGCGCGCGGCGCTTACCGATGGATGTCTCCAAAGCCATGGCCCAAGCTGGCATTTACCGTATGTTTGTTCCGCAGACCTTAGGCGGCTCAGAAACCTCGCCGATAGTCAGCAGTGAGGTCTTCGAGACCTTAGCTCAGGGCGACGCGGCCTGCGCGTGGGTGGCTTTTATCGCTGCGACAAGCGGTTCGGCGCTTGCGCGAATCGAGACTTCTGTAGCTCGGGAAATGTTCAGCACCCCCGACACCATGATCGCAGGCGTCTTCGCACCCAACGGCAATGCGGTCAAGAGCGAAAATGAGTATGTCTTAAATGGTCACTGGCAGTGGGGCTCCGGCACTCAAAATGCCGATTGGGTGCTTGCCGGCAGTTTGTTAACCGACCCTCTACAGGCTGCCGATGCCAAGCCTAGAGCCCACATGTGTCTGGTGCCGCAAAGTTCGGTAGAGTTTCTGGACACCTGGCATTCGTCGGGCCTTAAGGGTACTGGCAGCACTGATTTTCGCATCAACGACTGCCGCGTGCCGAGCGCGCATATCGTCGGCCTTGAAGTTGATAAAATGCCCGATACGCCACTGTTCCAATTTCCAAATTTCACCTTATTAGCGCTCGGCATCGCTGCGGTAAGTATGGGCATTGCCCGCGCCGCTTTGGATAACTTTGTCGAATTGGCGCAAGACAAGAAGCGCGCTGGCAGCAGCGCCCCTATTGCTGAGCGCGGATATACCCAAATGCAGATCGCAGAGGCCGAGGCGACGCTGCGCAGCGCCCGAGCTTTTTATTACGACAGCCTTAGCGAGGCCTGGACTCGCGCGACAGCGGGCCAGACAGTCGACATCGAACAGCGCCGCAATTTGCGCTTATCCATAACCCATGCGGTGATGGCGAGTACCAAGGTCGTAGATTGTGCCTATAACCTAGCGGGTGGGGTTTCGGTGTATCAATCATCGAACCTGCAGCGGCATTTTCGCGACGTTCACGTGGCCAGTCAGCACATCATGGTGGCGCCAAGCACACTTGAAACCGCCGGCCGATTATTCCTCGGGCTACCAACCAATACCGCAACGCTCTAGGCCAACGCTTCGGATCAGCTTAAAATCCAGCCGCCGTCGACCTCTACCGTTGTTCCCGTAACGAACTCGTTACCCGCCACAAACATCACTGCTTCGGCCACTTCATCGGGCGTTCCCGCACGGGGAATAAGATTTTTTGCGGTAGCCGCGCCAAGCATTTTTTCACGCGCGGCCGCATCCGGACCAAACATAGGCGTGTCGATTACGCCGGGTGAGACTACATTAATGCGACGCGGCACCAATTCCGGCGCTACCGCGCGCGCGAACTGCTCAACCGCACCGCCAACAGAAGCCAACGCAGCTTGGCCGGGCTTGGCGCGTCGCGCAGGCGCACCGCTGACCAGCACAATGGCGCCCTTTTCGCTCAAATACTCTGTCCCTAATCGAACGATATTGGTATAGCCCCAAAGCTTATCGAACGACGCTTGATAGGCGGCTAAGTCCATCTGCAGGAACGGGCCGGCAGCACGGCTACCGCCTGTCGCCGCACTGATCAACAGGTCGATCGGCGCATGTGCGGCGAGCAGTTCTGCCAAGGCATCGGTATCACGCACATCACAGGCCGCCAGAGTTACCCCTGCAAGATCGCCGGCTTTGCTTGGATCCCGGCTGATTGCCACCACCTCAGCACCCTGCTCACACAGCCGATGAACCACCGCCAAGCCGATCCCTGACGTACCACCAAACACTAGGGCTTTCTTGCCTGAAAAATTGCCTGTAACCGCCATTACCGCTCCCTGAATTCGTTTTCTATTGGGCAGTCATTTGAGCAGACCCAGTGCGGCCGCACAACCGGCAATAGATGCCAACATCCGCCAACCCAGCTACACTCTTGGTTTTAGGATTTTTCATCGTGTATCCAAACCCTCAGCTTTCAGCTTTCGAGCAGATTAGTCAGCGCCGCTCGGTACGAGCCATGGATCTGCAAGCACCTGGCCCAGACCAAGCGCAGATCGATCAACTTTTGCACGCGGCCGCCCGAGTGCCGGATCACGGTAAACTCGGCCCGTGGCGCTTTATCTGTTTTCAAGACGATGGCCGCGAGGCTTTTGGTGAGCACCTCGCCCAGCGCTTTCACGAGTTAAAGCCGGAGGCACCACTCCCTGCAATCGAGGCAGAACGCGGCCGGTTTGTGCGCGCGCCGCTGGTTATAGCCGTCATTAGCAGTGTGCAAGCACAGTCCAGAATTCCCGAATGGGAGCAGCTACTGTCTGCAGGTGCAGCCTGTCAAAATCTATTAATTGCCGCCAACCTCATGGGTTTTGCGGCGCAATGGTTGACCGAATGGTATGCCTACGACGAGGTCATAGATCAGAAACTGGGGCTTAACGTGGGTGAACGCGTTGCTGGATTCGTTTACATTGGGTCGGCATCAGCTAAGCCGGACGAACGCCAACGTCCCGATTTACAGCAGCGAATCCAGCACTGGAACGAGTCATAAATTCAACGTCGAATAGCAATAGGAGAGATAACATGGAAGATGTGGTCATCGTTGACGCAGCGCGGTCACCCGTAGGTCGCAAGAACGGCAGTCTGGGCGGCGCCCATCCCACGGACGTGCTCGGTCAGGTTATGACGGGGTTATTGGCGCGCAACGACATTGCGTCATCTACAGTGGATCAGGTGGTCGGCGGTTGCATAAACAAAGTCGCAGCTCAGGGCATGAACGTCACCCGCACCGCTTGGCTGGCCAGCGGCGGCGCCATAGAAACACCTTGTATCACAATAGATTCCCAATGTGGCTCATCACAGCAATCCACAACGCTAGCGCACAGCATGATCGCCTCGGGTCATGCCGATGTGGTTATGGCCTGTGGCGTAGAAAACATGACACGGCTGCCTATTGGCAGCGATGCGGTCGGCCGCGACAAAAAAATGGGCAAGCCGATATCACGCAGCTATTTCGAACAACACGAATTCACTAGCCAATTCGAGGGTGCTGAGCGTCTGGCAGAGAAATACCAATTGAACAGAGAAGACACCGACGGCTTCGGACTGCAGTCCCAAGAGCGCGCCAAAACAGCGATCGAAGCCGGTTATTTCGACAGCCAAATCATTCCGATCGAGGCGCCGGTCATGGATGAAAATTTCGAGCGCACCGACCAAATCGTCAGCGTCAACCGCGACGAGGTGCCCCGGGACACAAGCATGGAAGCGCTGGCCCAACTCAAGCCGGTTGCCCGCGAGGACGGCCTACACACCGCCGGCACATCATCGCAGATCGCCGATGGCGCGGCGGCTGTGTTAATGATGAGCGCACGCAAAGCCAAAGAGCTGGGACTAAAGCCATTAGCGACGATTCGCGCCTCCGCACTCGTCGGCTGCGACCCGGTGATCATGCTGGAAGGCCCTATCCCCGCAACTCAGAAAATGCTGGATCAGACAGGGTTGAGCATCGACGAAATCGACGTGTTCGAAGTGAACGAAGCCTTCGCCTCAGTGGTGCTGTCTTGGGCTAAGGAAGTTGGCGCCGACATGGCCAAGGTGAATCCGAACGGTGGTGCCATTGCGCTGGGCCACCCGCTGGGCGCAACAGGCTGCTTTCTTATCACCAAGGCGGTTTACGAACTTCAGCGCACTGGTGGTCGTTATGGCGTAATCGCCATGTGCTGCGGTGGCGGTTTAGGCACTGGCACGTTAATCGAGAGCGCAGCCTAGGCGCATTACGCCGGCTCAACGAGGGGGCTTAAGCTCGCCCCCCTCGTCTTTCAAAGCATTCGACTCGGCCAAATCGACTTCGACTTCCCCGGCTGCGCTATAGACTTTTGCGGCGGCGTAGAAACCCGAGCTGTTAAGCCTGACAGTAACCAGTTCGGTGCCGCGGTTTTCCCAATACCAGCCATGGATACCGCCAAAGGGCGCCACGTAGCTGCCCTGCCGCTGAGTATCACGGCCGATATCAAAACTTACAGCGTCTTCAGGGTCCGTGCCTGTTTCTTCGCTATGAAAATCATAAACCACCTCACTCAGCTGGCCATCAAGGGTCCGCGCTTGCCAGGAAAACACCAGACTTTGGCCAGCGGCCAGCAGGTACTTGTATTCTATTGACTCAAAAGGACCGAGCTCAAACTCTCGAGCATCATCGACGTAGGCTTGTGGCTGCACAGATAACGCACCAACGGAATACCCAGCCATACCTTTGATGCCCAACAATTCACCGACGCCGGTAGGGTCGGTATCGAATTCAGCAGGCAAAACAAACAAAAACAGCGCCAGCAAAGCGCTCACGAGGGTTGCGATCGTTATGCGGACGAGCGCCTTCGTCGACAATTCAGCATTATGTAAGTCCGTCATTCTGCCATCTCATTTATATAACGGTTATGACACGCCTTGCACACACTGTAGACCTCGCCGCCAGCGGCGAATAATAGATCGGCATCCTGTTGTTCGGCGGCCGTTCGCGCCTTCAAGGCAGCTCTGCTTAGACCCTGGGCATATTCAACCCAATCGTCACGATCAACAGCGTAACCCTCCAGCATGAGCAAATTGCCGCCTTCGGCCACCACTGTCGCCGCATGCTCTACAGCAAACCACCCGTCATCGGTGGTGGGTTGCAGATCCACTTCACCATCTGCCGTGATGACAAATCCGGCCGAACCCCAAATCTTGTCAGCCGCAGGCTCCAAATAATGCGTCATCATCTGATACACACTGCCAGTAGGCTGGGTTTTTACCGCTTGCTCAGAACCACTCGAGCAACCGACAAGGCCGCAGCACAGAGCTAAGATTAATGCGACATGCCGCATCACTTCCTCCTAGTTTACTCAGCGCTTAGGTTGAATTAGCGCTAACCAGCGCTGAAACACCCGCGCCACCGCAGGGGTCATACGATTGCGGTTGTAGGCGTCCCCCAGACGTTTGAGGTATTCGCTGCGCGTAGGATAGCTGAATACGGTACGTTGAGCAGCGGATAGACCCAAGTTCTGAGTCATCAGCAAACAAATCGGCGCGAGCAGTTCGCCGGCGTCAGCGCCCACAATTGCTGCGCCAAGAATCTTGTCTTTGCCCTGCACCGTGAACACCTGAACATAGCCTTTAGCGGCTCTGGCCATATCATCGGGAAACTGCATGGCTTTGGTGCGATCCAATTCATCGAAATAAAATTCGTATTCGTCATACGGCGTTCCACTGGCCTGCAATTGTTCTTGACTTAAACCTACTGAGGCCACTTCGGGCCGCGTGTAGGTACAGTGAGGAATAACGAGTGCGTCAATTTTTGCAGTGGGCAGAAACAGGGCGTTTTGTATTAAGGCGCGCGCCTGCGCATCAGCGTGATGGGTGAACTGCAGTGTCGCTGTGCAATCCCCGGCAGCAAAAATTTTTTTGTTGGTAGTGCGTAATTTGGCATCGCTAACGATAAATCCGCGCTCATCGATCTGCACCGACGCCGCAGAGAGGTTCATACCTTCGGTGTTAGGCTGTCGCCCTAATGCCACCAGCACCCGATCACATTCGACGCTGCCCTGTTCTGTGACTATGCGCCCTGACCCCACTACTTCCTGTACGGCACTGCCTAGGTGTAATGAAACCCCATCGGCGGCCAGCGCTTGCGCCAGCGTTACCGAGGCTAGTCGGTTTTCGTTCGGCAGAACGCGATCGGCTAAATCGAATAATTCGACCCGCACACCCAAACGCGCAAATGCTTGGGCGAGCTCACACCCTATGGCTCCGGCACCGAGGATGGCTAAAGATTGCGGCTTCTCGCGCAAATCGAAGACCGTTTCGTTGGTCAGTGGATCGCTTTCTCGCAGTCCCGGGATCGGCGGCACCGCGGCTCGAGCACCGGTACAAATCGCAACACGTCGACCCTTAAGGACAGCGCCGCCGACGCAGACGTGCCCGCTCTCGTTGAACACACCGTCACCCAAAAATACGTCCACTCCGGCGGCCGTATAACGCTCAACCGAATCATGCGGCGCTATTTCAGCTCGCACCTGACGCAGCCACGCAAAGGCTTGGTCAAAATCCGGATTTTCTGCGTGCTCAGTAAACGCGAGCAACGACTTAGATGGCATGCAGCCGACATTTAGACAGTCTCCGCCCATGCGATGGCGTTCCACCAACGCGACCTTGGCACCAAGCCCCGCCGCGCCAATCGCACTGATGAGCCCGGCCGGCCCGGCACCCACCACCACCAAGTGATACCCCGGCTGCGGCTGCGGATTGACATAATCAGCTGGGGACAGCAATTGCCAAGCCGCAACGTCATAGTCCACTCCGGGATAACTCATCCTATGTCTCCAGCATGCGCTTCTTCCAGCTTGCTGTTGAGCGCCCGGGTCGCAATACGGGTAATCGCAATCGTGAGCACAACGGTCGCCACCAAACCCAGATAAAACAACCAATTGCTCGCCGGAAGATCAGCCAAATCGCCGGTAAAAATGCTGGTTAGGTTAGAGGCAATAGAACCAAGATACACGTACAGAACCGTACCCGGAATCATCCCCAGCCACGACGCCAGCACGTAATGACCGAGCTTTACACGAGTCAGTCCAAAGCCGTAATTGGACAAACTAAACGGAAAGAGTGGCGATAGACGGGTCAGCAGAACCACCACAGCCCCCTGTTCACCCACCGCTTTGTCTAGGGCTGAAAATCGCGGCAATGCCTGCAGCTTCGCGGCGACCCAATCTCGCGCAAGAAACCGCCCCACCAAAAACGCGCAGGTCGCGCCAGTGGTACTGGCAAAGGAGACTATGGCAAACCCATAGCCCAAACCAAACAAAAACCCCGCAGCTAATGTCAGCAAACTACCGGGCAACACCAGCACCGTCGCCAACACATAAAACACGATATACACAAGCCAAGAAATACTGCGATTGGCATCGACCCAATCAAAGAGTCCGATCAGCATCTCCGCCACCGGCAAATACACCGCGCTGAGAATAACCGCGAGCACCAGCGTCGCGAATGCGAGCATTTTCTTTGGCATTACGTGGGCAAGCCTTCGGCAATTTCGCGCAGCGCAAATTTCTGCACTTTGCCCGTGGAGGTTTTCGGTAAATCCATAAACACCACTGTTTTCGGTAATTTGAACCGCGCCAGATTGTCTGCGCAATAGTCGATCACCTGCTGTTCTGATAGCGGTTCGGCATCGGCCACCAAAGTGACAAAGGCGCAGGGCGTTTCACCCCATTTTTCATCGGACCGCGCCACGACGGCAGCTTCTGAAATGAGTTCGTGTCGGTACAAAACATCCTCTATTTCGATGCTGGAAATATTCTCGCCACCGGAAATTATGATGTCTTTAGAACGATCCATAATTTTTATATATCCGTCTTCGAACCAAACTGCCAAGTCGCCGGAATGAAACCAACCGCCCGCAAAAGCCTCGTCGGTTGCCGCATGGTTTTTCAGATAACCCTTCATCACATTGTTGCCGCGCATCATGACCTCGCCCATGGTCTGTCCGTCTCTCGCCACCGGTAATAGCGTTTCTGGATCGGCCACCATGAGGCCTTCGAGCATCGGCGCTCCGACGCCTTGTCGGGCTTTTAACTCGGCTTGGTCTGCAGGATTCCGCGAACCCCACAGATCTTCACGCCAGGCGCACAGTGTCACTGGGCCATAGGTTTCTGTAAGCCCATAAACGTGGGTCACATCGATACCCTGAGCCTGCATACCTTGGATAATTGAAGCAGGAGGCGGCGCGCCTGCCGTCATTACCTTAACCTCATGGGTGACCAGGGCCTTGAGTCTTTCGTCGGCTGCGAGCAACGTATTCAATACTATTGGCGCACCACAAAAGTGTGTCACCTTATGCTCGGCTATCGCTTCATAAACGGCATCATCACGAACCTGACGCAAGCACACGGACACACCCGCATTCGCCGCCAACGTCCAGGGGAAACACCAGCCATTGCAATGGAACATAGGCAGAGTCCACAAATACACCGGGTGGTCGCCCATGTGCCAACTCAATGCATTGGACACCGCGTTCAAATAAGCACCTCGATGATGATAGACCACGCCTTTCGGGTTGCCCGTGGTTCCGGAGGTGTAATTCAACGCGATCGCGTCCCACTCATCATCCGGCAAGTAATCCGTAGCGTCCACGCCGATCTCACCTGGCTCGCCCGCACTGATCAGGTCAGCGTAGCTTTCACTGCCAACCAAGTGCCCAATATCGCAGCTTGGATCATCGATGTGCACGATAGCCGGTGGAGAACTCATGCGCTCTAGCGCCGACTGCGCCAGCGGCCCGAACTCTTTGTCTACCATTAACAGTTTCGCTTCGCCATGCTGCAGAATAAAACTGACAGTAGCCGCGTCCAAGCGCATATTGATGGCGTTTAATACTGCCCCGGCCATGGGTACTGCAAAATGCGCCTCAAACATTTCCGGCGTGTTTGCACTGAGAATCGCTACCGTATCGCCCTTGCCAATACCGCGTTTAGCTAACGTCGACGCGACGCGCTGACAGCGATAAAACACTTCGCCCCAGGTGAGCCTGCGTTGCTGGTGAATCACCGCCGTTTTGTCAGGATAGATTGATGCCGCCCGGCGCAGCAGCGACAGTGGCGACAATGGCGTGAAGTTTGCCGAATTTTGCGCCAATCCCTGTTCATAAATTGTCATAGACGTATCCAGAAAGCTAAAGAGGTTGAACCTGCTTCTGCAGTAGAGCTGCTAAGTCCTCATCTGCAAGGGCAATGGCTTTTCTCGCGTTTAAATCCATACGCACCGAAACCGCCTGCGCCGACGCGCAGCACGCTTGGGTGCCGGAATTGAACATCATGTGCCCAAATCTTTGGATTTTTCCCCGCGCACCCAGCAGCCCCGAAACCACAATAAAAGCCTGCTTATCACGCAGCGGTTGATGATACTGCCGCCGAAATTCTACAACCGCGCCACCTTCCGCATCGCTGACGCGCTCATCACCGGCAAGATAGGTCCATAGGTTGGGCATCGAATCGGATGTGCGCGCCATATAATTATGAGGCAGCAACAACCCATTGCTTGCGCATTCAATACGTTGAATCACTCCACGACCGGTCACTACAAAACCCTTTGCTAACGCAGCGGGCAGATCCAGCACATGATACGACAAATCCGACTCGATACCCTTTGGCAGGCTGTGTGCGAACTCCAATTGACCAATTTCCGCTGTCGCGCAATCCAGTCCGCTCACGGCGAACAAAGAACTGCACAACGGCTCATCGCTGACGCCATGACGCAGCTGCGCCAACACATTAAATTGCGTCGATGCAGCGCTCGGCAGCACACTTATAAAACCTGAGATAGGCGTTGCAATGCGCGCCTCCTGCTGGAAGCGCAGATGCTGACACGTTATCCGCGCCGGCAATTCATCCACCTCAACTTCGGTAATTGCGCCCAGTTGCAGCAACCCGCCCACCAGCGTTTGCCAAATTTTTTCTTCGCAAAATCGCACGTTGAGGTGGTCATTTTCGTCACACTCCCAGCGATTAACGCTGCCTCGATATGCTAACTCCACGGGCTACTCCCCGGCGAATATGGGGGCTTCTTTAGCGACAAACGCCTGGACTGCTTGCTTATGATCTTGAGTGGTAAAACAACGCGCCATGTGCGCGGCTTCTCGATCCAGCAATTCGCTCAAAGTACTGGTAGCGGCGCTGTTGAGATTCTTTTTCATGTAACCGATCGCTACCGTAGCGCCCTGACTCAGTTCTGTCGCCCAAGCCTGCACCGCTGCTTCGTAATCGTCGGCGCTGACCGCGCGGTTAATTAAACCCAGCGCCAACGCCTCCACACCCGTCACCAGAGGCGCAGAGAACAGCAACTCCCGCGCTTTCGACTGCCCCACCAACAATGGCAAAAAATACGACATACCATAATCACCGGAAAGCCCGACTTTCGCGAACGCCGTGGTCATTTTGGCACTGTCGACCGCTATCCGCAGATCGCAGGCCAGCGCCAAGGACAGGCCAGCACCTGCTGCAGCCCCAGGGATCGCGGCGAGAGTTGGTTTGGGCAGTTCATGCAGCAGACGCGCGACCTCGAAACCGGGCCGCAAGGTCTGGGCGCGCTGCTCTAACGTAGGCGGCGTGCCGCCGCCGCCACCGGCTGCAAATCCTTTTACATCCCCACCTGCGCAAAAAGCACCCCCGGCGCCGGTCAGCACCACACAGCGAACACTGTTATCTGCACCCAGACGTGGCAGCGCCTCTAATAACGCCGCAATCATTTCGCCACTCATAGCATTGCGTGCCTCCGGCCGGTTCATGGTTAAGGTCGCAATACCGCGGTCGAGAGTTTCCAGTAATACCGTCATAGCTGACTCCGTTCTATTTATAAATCTAGTTAGAGGTTTGAAGTTTTCGTGTTAGAAAATAAACCAGCAGGCCCGCCGCGATTAACGCCGCTGCCGCGGCACCCTCGTAGGGACGTTGCTCGAGCAAATGCACCAAAGTCCATAGCGATAACGCACCGAACACGACTAGTGGCAGCGGAAACATTGGCACTCGGAAAGGCCGCGCAAGCTCAGGCTCGCGGATGCGTAGCACCCAGACACCGAGCACCGTCATAAGGGAGTTAAAGGCAAGGATAGCGCCGGAAAAGATAATGATCGAGTCGAAAGTCGATGTCACGATTAGCACCACGGTCAGTGCCATCTGTAAAACCACCGCATTGGCAGGAACAGCGAAACGATTTTCTTTGCCCAACCAGCCGAAGGCCGGGAAGTCGCGACCGATGACATACAGTGCTCGCGGACCCGCCAGCAACATAGCACTGATGGTCGAGACCAAGAGCAGCGCAAGTATTGCACCGATAAATTTAGCCGCGTCCGCCCCAAAGGCATGTTCGGCCACCACAAACCCGATTTCAACTCGACCAGCCATCGAATCCATGGGGGCGGCTGACAAAAACATTACGTGTAATAACAAGTACAGCAGTGTCACCAATGCTGTCGCAGTGATCAAAGCACGCGGCAGTTGCTTGCCTGGGTCGCGGAACTCCCCTCCTATGTAGGTGGCAGCATTCCAGCCGGTATAGGCGTAGTTGACGAATATGAGTGCAATCGCAAAACCGCCCGTTCCAATCAACGAGATATCCTCGAGCTGTGGCGCCCAACGTAGCGGCTGCCAACTTGGAATAGTCATCCATACGGCAGCTACCAACGCTAAGATCACTAGCACTTTCACCGCAGTAATACTTTGCTGGAACAGCGCGCTGCCACGGCGACTGCCGAGATGGATCGCACCGGTGAGCAATACCAAGGCGACGGCCACGCCCGTTTCCGAAACACTGGGCCAAACTGTCTGGGCGTACTTGGCCGAGGCGATCGCCACCGCAGCCGTAGGAGCCGAAAAGCCAACAGTGATCGATACCCAACCCGAAACGA
>DEBN01000118.1:0-4837 GCA_002348825.1 Gammaproteobacteria bacterium UBA2955 | reverse complement strand
ATACCCAACCCGAAACGAAGCCCGCCGCAGGGTGATAGATACGGCCAACAAAGTTATACTCGCCACCGGATCGAGGCAGTGCCGCTCCCAGTTCCGCGTAACAAAGCGCTCCACACAACGCAATGACGCCACCCAAAATCCACAACAGCAGAATCACAGGAGCGGAACGAATATCCAGCAACTGATAACCCAAACTGGTGAAAACGCCCGTGCCGATCATATTGGCGACCACTAGCGTCACCGCCGTACGGCCAGAAAATGTTTGAGTCAGGTTACTCAAAGGCCACCCTTATTTTATTAATCATAGAGCGCAAAACTAATTTCGCTCACTGCTACTAACTCTCTATCCGCGGTTATATATCTTATGAACCAAACCATCGAAATAACTTTCAGACCCGCTGAGCCAGAGGACGCCGCCACATTGGCGCACATGTTGCCGCAACTGGCGGACTTTGACATCCCCAGTAATCGCCAACCCGAACAGCTTTGGGCCAGCGATCTTGAATTGATGACCGCAATACTTGCTGGAAAAAAGCCCGACTCATTCATAGAGGTTGCGATTGATCCCAAACAACCGCAGACCGTTCTCGGGTTGGCCATGATCACGCTGCGCGAAGAACTGTTCAGCCATGAACCCAGTGCCCATTTAGAGGCGTTGGTGGTCAACGCAGAAGCGCGCGGCTTGGGCATCGGTCGTAAACTGCTTACCCATACCGAGCAGTGCGTGCGCGCTCACGGTGCACGGACATTGACCCTGCATGTGTTCAGCGACAACCACCGAGCCCGCAGCCTTTATGACGCCTTCGACTTTGACAGCGAACTCATTCGCGCAGTTAAGTGGCTCTAAACACCGGGGGCAACTGCTGACCGGCGTTTATGAGCTCCATGCTTCAAGCGTCCAACCCCGAGACACTCGAGTTTTGGCCGGCACTACCTGCCTACTAATCTTGCCGGTAATTACCTGAACGCTTGTCAAAAAACGCGGCGATCGCTTCATGGTGGTCAGGCTCGGCATGGCACACGGCCTGAAAAGCCGCTGACTTATCGAGCATTTCGTCTAAACTACTGCGCTCGCTGCCGCGCAATAGCTGCTTTGTTAGGCGCACGGCGTGTGGCGGATTAGCTGCGATGCGCGACGCGATACGTTGAGCGGTAATCAGCAGCTCCTCAACCTCAACCACCTGAGATACAAGACCAATCCGCAGCGCTTCCTCGGCTTTGACCGGATCTCCTGTTAGCGCCATAAGGCTTGCGTTAGAAAACCCTACCGCCCGAGGTAAAAACCATGCACCACCATCGCCTGGAATAAGCCCAAGTTGAACAAAGCTTTCGGCAAACATGGCCTTGGTGCTGGCAACACGGATATCACACATCGTCGCTAAATCGCACCCAGCACCCACAGCGGGCCCGTTAACAGCGGCAATAATGGGTACGTTCAAGCTCTGAATCGCCCGGGGAATACGCTGAATGCCCATCCGATATGCGCTGGCTTGGTCGAAGGGATCGCCACTAAACATTCCCGCGCGGTCACGCATATCTTTGACATTACCCCCCGCACAGAACGCAGAGCCCTCCCCGGTCAACACCACCGCGCGAATTGACATGTCGTCATTAATCTCAGCACAGGTTTGGACAAAGTCCTCGAACTGCTCCGCTCCGGTCAGCGCATTACGCGTATCCGGACTGGACATCGTAAGGGTGAGTACGTGATCTGTTAGTTCTCTGCGCAAAAACGCCATAGCGATCCTCCTATCGATTGATTTCAAAAACTGTCGCGACGATAACGCAACATCTGACCAGTGCCCGCCCCGGTATGCTCCCCACGTCGGTAAGCCATCGTTCCGTTGACTACCACAAGCTCAATACCAACTGGCTCAACTTTAGGTTCATCATAGGTCGCGCGGTCAATGATCGCATCAGGGCGGAACAACATCAGGTCGGCCCAAAAGCCCGGTTTGAGGACGCCGCGTTCGTGCAAACCAAAAGTCTGAGCCGACAAAGACGTCATCCGGCGCACAGCCTCGGTCAACGGCAGTAAACCTCGGTCGCGCACATAATGCCCTAAAACCCGGGGGAAAGTTCCGAACAAGCGAGGATGCGGTCGACCACTCAGGTCGGGTATGCCATCGCTACCCACCATCATGTCGGCATGACGTAAGTTGGTTTCAACATCTGCCTCGTCAATGATGAAGTGGATGCATAAGGTACGATCGCCTTCCGGCGCGGTAAGAATACGCAGCGTCAATTCTTCAAGCTCGGTATTTTCGTCATGAGCAATATCTTCCAACATGCGGCCTTCGTATTGCCGAAACGCTGGACAACTGGCTATGCGCACAACCGATGCCAGCTGGGTATCAATGTTCTGCAAATTAAAATACTCGATCATCCGGCCACTGCCGGCCGTGTACGGGTACACATCTAATGTCACCCTTTGGCCCTCGGCGATAGCCTCATCCACCCGAGCCAGTGACAGCTTGACCTTCCCCCAATTAGCCTTACCCGCTGATTTGTGATGCGAAATATGCAAATGCACTCCGCTGTCTTTCCCAATCAAAAGGCTTTCTTCTATCGCTTCGAGCAAGCGATCACCTTCGTTGCGCATGTGCGTCGTGTAAAGGGCATCGTAGGGAGCGGCCATCTTCGCCAACTCTGTGACCTCATCAGTAGCACTCCAGCGACCGGGTCGGTAGATTAAGCCCGACGAAAAACCGCAGGCTCCTTGTTCCAAAGCAAGACTGACGTGGTCGCGCATACATTGCAGTTCTGTTGGTGAAGGTGCCCGTTTCTCCTGGCCAAGCACAAGCGAGCGGACGGTGTTGTGACCCACCAACATCATATTGTTAATCGCGGGCGATCGATCGAGCACAGCCGTAAAATAACCCTCTAGATCGGTGAACTGACCCTCAACGCCCGCAAGAATACCGCCACTCGCCGCCACAGAATCCGCCTCTGGATCCGCCGGCACAGCAGAAAACCCGCAGTTGCCACTAACCACGGTGGTGACACCTTGAGCGAGTTTAAATTCCATCCCTGGATAGCGAAAAAACGCGCCGTCGTCATGCGCGTGAGTGTCAATCAAACCAGGGCAAAGCGTCGCACCACCCGCATCGATCTCCGCACCGTCAGCCGCAACAGCCGACGTGACAGCGCCGACTTCGGCAATCCTGCCATCGGCAACCCCAACATCACCACGGAACGCTGGAGCACCCGTGCCGTCTATAATTTCTGCGTCACGTATGACTAGATCATATGCCATGTAGCTTCCCGTCCGAGTTTCATAAACCGAATTCCTGCGGCTCGGTACGCAGCCATTCGCCAATCCGCTCACCAATCATAAAACAGGTTAAATTGGTATTGGCACGCGGGACAGAAGGCATGATGGAGGCATCCGCTACCACCAATTGCTCCACACCAATGCATCGACCGCGCGGATCGACAACTGCCATCGCATCTTCTTTACAGCCCATTTTCGCGGTGCCGCAGGGGTGATAACCGGAACCGGCAAAACGGCGACACAGTTCTTCAAGCTCTTGTAAAGATTGACCTCTACTCGGGTCTGGAAAGCGCACGTTCGTGATCATTTCAGCCAACCCGCCGGTGCGCGTGAACGCCAGCGTATCGAGCATACATTGGGCGAGGCGACGAGCATCGCGGTCATCGGCGCAAAACATATTCGCAACCTTGGGCGATGCGTGGGGATCCGCCGAGGTCAATCGCAACTCACCGCGGCCATATTGGTATTCAAGCACCGGCAGTAACAAAAATTGCGGTGGCCCATCCCCTCGACCGGCGAAACTAATCTGTTCGATCTGCAGATCATTTCGTTTATCAGAATGCGGCGAGGTATACCGCAGTATGGTTTGAATAATAGGCTGGTCGAAATCTATCACAGCGGGCGACTGAACATCACAGAGCACGCCAAGGGCAGGATGATCGCAAAGATTTTGGCCCACGCCTGGCCGGTCAGCGACACAGTTCACACCCAACTGACGCAACATTGCGCGCGCGCCTATACCGGAACGCATAAGTAAGCTTGGGGTCATTAAAGCGCCCGCGCACACGACAACCAGACGCGCGGGAATAATGCGCACTGAACCCATTTGATCCTCTACCTCAACACCGGTGCAACGCGTTTGGGTAAACAGTAAACGGCGCACCAAAGTGTCTGCTAGAACGTCAAGATTAGGTCGCAACCGTGCCGGTGCTAGGTAGCCAATCGCCGCGGATATGCGCAGCCGACCCAGTTTATTCATCGGGTGCGGCCCAGCTCCGCAACTGTCGGGGTCGTTCGCATCCGCACAGTAGGGATAACCCAAATCCAGCGCCGTATCCAAGAAAGCCTGTTGTTGCGGAACCAATTCATCAGGCGGATAGCGTCGAATGGTAATGGGCCCACTGTCGCCGTGGTACGGGGCATTGGGAAAATCTAGGTCGCGTTCCAGACGTTTAAATGCCGGCAAAACATTCCGCCAGGCCCACTCATCGCTGGTGACCTGCGCCCACTCGTCATAGTCCTCTGGCAGGCCGCGCAGGGCGATCGTGGTATTTACTGCAGAAGACCCCCCAACCACTCGACCACGCGGAAAGCGATCCCGCCGCTGTTGCGTCGGTTCATACTCGAACCCCCAATCGTGATCACGGTAGGAATTGTTATGCGAGTTAATTAGATCAAACGGTGTGTCGGCAGGATCCGCATAATCGGGCCCTGCCTCTACAAGGCCGACGTGCAGGTTGGGATTCTCCGAGAGCCGTGCAGCAATCACACTACCGCTGCTGCCCGCACCGACGATGAGTACGTCATATTCCACTTGCGCTGACATTTAAACCTGCCTTTGAA
>DEBN01000127.1 GCA_002348825.1 Gammaproteobacteria bacterium UBA2955 | reverse complement strand
CGCATTAATGTTCGGGCATTAGCGAGCACTTTGGTGGTAGTCGTCATTCGGTACCATCGCGGTGCCGCTGGCGACGCGATTTGTCATGTTGAAAAATGCCGCGATGTTGATGATGTCCCAGATGTCGCGATCGCTGAAGCCGACGTCACGTAATTGCTGCCGATGGTGTTCTTCTGCGGTGTAACTTGCACTGGTTAAGAGAGCGGTAAAGTCGAGCATGGCGCGCTGTCGAGGCTCGAGCTCCGCAGTACGATAATTCATGACCAGTTGTTCGCCTAAAATAGGATCGCCGGACAGCTCCCGCACTGCTGCGCCATGGGCTGTTAAGCAGTAGAAACAGCGGTTTATCGAAGACACCACGACCGCAATCATCTCGCGTTCGAGCTTGCTCAAGCCGCTTTCGGCCAGCATCAGTTCATTGTACAGACCGGTAAATGCGTTTAGTTTTTCGATGCTGAAGGCATGTGCTTGCAGCACGTTAGGCACCATACCCAGCTTGTCCTGACAAATTGCAAAGTACTTTTGGGTGCTCTCGGGCAATGGATCAACAGCGGGAAGGTCTAATGCGGTAGGCGTTTTCATAATGTTTCCTTTGCTTTGGTGATAATGCTTAGTTGTTATGGCCGGCTGCGAGTTCCACCAGCAATTCGCGAGTATTCAGCCATTCGTCGCGATGCAGACAATATTCTGACGGTGCGAAATCGGTCACCCCTGCGTCCGCCAACTTTGCGATCTGATCGCTAACCTCAGCGCGGCTCCCGACTAACGCCACATCTGCTGGCCCGTCGACTCCCTCACGTGCAAACATGGCTTTATAAGAGGGTAGCCGACCATATAGGCTGAGTCCCTTGCCGATGGCATCGCGCACCGCAGTTGCGTCTTTGGTTACGCATACCGGCAAGGTTGCCAATACTCTTGGTGCAGAGCGCCGATTAGCGGCGGCAGCCTCTGTGAGACGTGGCACGATATGCTCGCGAATGGTTTTCGGGCCAACCCAGGCCAAGGTCGTACCGTCTGCCCATTGGCCTGTGACCGCCAGCGCCTGCGGGCCCAGAGCGGCCACGAGCACGGGTATCTGCTGCCGAGGTTTTTGAAACAACTTGGCAGAACAGCTCAGTAGCTCTCCGTTAAACTCGACCGAACCTTCCTTTAGTAACGGCAGCAATACGCTCAAGTACTCGCGAAGATGACGAATCGGTTTGTCAAAGCCTATGCCTAACTGTGCCATCATGGGTTCGTGCGACAGGCCAATACCGAGTGTCAGTCGCTCGCCGATGGCGTCGGTGGTCGTGAGGCTCTGAGCGGCTAGGGTCATTGGGTGACGCGGAAAAGTCGGCACAATAGCGGTGCCTAACTCGATGGCTTTTGCGGTTTGTCCGACTAAAGCCAGGGTGGTCAGAGCATCGAGGCCGCCAGTGGGGTGCTCGGCCAGCCAATAGTGGGCGAAACCTTGGCTCTCGGCGGTAGCGGCATGATCAGTGATAGCCTCCACCGACGCCTTTTGCACCATGCCCGAGCCATTTATGCCAATTTTCATCATTTATTGCACGACTGGTTCGGCTTTTGGGGCGTCTGAAATGGCCCGCAGCAAGGCTGCGCTAGGGTCTTCCGCGGTCCCGTTTCGTTCCTGTTCGAGTTTTCTGCGAGCGTTGCCAATAAAAGTAGCGAGGTCTGCTTGATATCCCTCTGGATCGACAAATGGATGGGGCGCATCGATCTCGCGTTGCTGCAGCGCGGTTCGGCGTGCAAACACGCGCCCCATCGCAGCGTGATTCGGTAAACTCACCTCAATGACCTCTTGTATTGACTGTAGCCGCAGATAGCTGTCGATGTATGTTTCGGTGCGTTCCACACCTGAGAAATTTAAGCCTACGCCGCCAAGCGCCATGACCTGATGTTGGTTGTCGCCATCGTATGCGGTGTAGCTAATGCTCAGAACACCTGTGGTATGCCCCGGCGTGTTATACAAAGTGAACTCATTGTCGCCCAAAGTAATCTTGTCGCCGTCCCGAGCGACGACATCGCGTTGTGGTGTCGGGATATAAAACATGGGTACGTCGGGTTCTGCCAGCGCGATTTGCCAGTCTTCTTCGGTCATCACAATCTGTGCACCGTAGTACTTTTGAAAATGTGCCGATCCCCCGGCGTGGTCAAAGTGCCCGTGGGTGTTGATGACGTATTTTATGTCGGCTGGATCAAAACCCAGTTGACGAATGTTACGTTCGAGCACGTTTACCCACTTTCCGTAGAGTGAATCGATCAACACTAAACCGGCACCGGTATCTATTAAGTAGGCCGAGACCCAATCGATGCCGACGTAATAGACGTTGTCAAAAATCGCAAAGGGTTTAACGTACTGGCGTTGCGGATCCTCCCAAGACTGCCACAGCGCCCGCAGGGGGGCAGGTAGTGGTTCGCCAGGATAGCTGTCTCGGTCGCATTCACTGCAACGAACGTCATCAACAGCTTCGTTGTTTACCAGTGCTGCTACCCAATCGCGTACGCTCGTGCCGTTGGCGCCAAAGCTGTAAAACTCCGGGCGAGCTAGCACCGTATGCGACTCGCCGCCGGTAATGAAACTTTTAAAGTTGCTGATTTCGGCGCGTATATCCTCTTGGTTGGCGGAGAGCGCTTCCAATAAATCGACGTCGCGTTGGCCAGACAGGGCGAGAAAACGTTTTTGCACGCTGTCTTGAGCGGCGTCGTACTGCGCGAACTGAATGTTGGGGTGTCTTTGCGCGGCGGTGATGTACAGCGCTTCGTAGGTCATGGTATCGCTCGCCAATTCAGCGAATCCAGGTTCGTTGGTGAGGAAATTAAACGTTCCCCAGGATTCGTGGGGGCGCGATTTGATGTCCATTCTGCGATAGCCGCCGGCGCCGTCACCGAGCTGTGTCACCCGCGCTTCGGCGTAGTGGTCAGCGATTAATGACGCATACAGTGGTGAAGGTATTGCTCCGGCCGAAGAACCGGTGACGAAAATATGCTCGGGTCCAGGGACAAACTCGAAGATCCAGTCGAGTACTGTTTGCATGTTGGCGCGACCCTGATGACGGATGGTCAAGGTTTTTTGATCCTGCTCAACGGCTGGATATTCGGTATCGCTGGCACCGATGTGGACGTCGCCGCTGCAGTATGGCGCGAACACGACAGTGTGGTCTTTAAATGGGTTCGCTGGATTGTCGAGATTGAATATGCCCATTTCGTAGCCGCGTAGGCGCGCCAGATTAATGCTGTAGGTGGGCTGCATGGTAGGATCGCAGTTGCCTCGAAACCAGCAGGCACCGCCGCCTTGGAGATAGACGAGCAACTTAGTGGGGTCGCCCTCACGGGTTAGAAACTTGTACGCGCTGCCGTCCGAGCAGATGGATGGTTCACCAGGCAAGACTTCTTGCCACAGGCGAGAGGCGGATTCAGCGGCAACGGTGGGCGCAGGTGTCTCCTTTGAGCCTGTTGCTGCATTATCGGCGCTGCAGCCTACGAGCATTGAAATCAGTCCTAGCCCGCAGGCTAGCGTTCTCCAGACAGTCATATTTGCCCCCTCCATTCTTCGCACTGCAATGACGATAGCAGGCTTAGCCGATTCCCCGCTAGCGTGTTATCGATTAACAACAGGGGAAATTGTTGATGGCGGCCGGTTTTGACATCGGCGGCGAGGGCCCACATGCTTTCGAGACCCGGAGGAGGAAAAGAGTTATGACTCTGAGCGATGATCAAATTCGCGCTATTCGTGCCGAGTGCGAGCGCTTATCGACGGCCTATGCGGTGTATCTAGATCTGCATCGCTACGCCGAGTTTGCCGCGCTGTTTGGCGAATCTGGTGTGCTCGCGGTGGGGGGGCAATTACAGGGGCAAGACGCCATTGCCGCGGCTATGGCGCAGCGTTCGGACAAGTTACGTTCACGCCACGTGCTTACTAACGTTTTGATTGACGTTCTAGACGCTGAGCACGCAACTGGCATTACCTACTTGACGCTGTATCGCTACTTTGGCGATGCCAGCCTCGTCGCTGGCCCAATAAGCCCTTTCAAACCGGCGGCCGTTGGACACTACACCGATACGTTTACGCTGACTCAGGATGGTTGGCGTTTTGCCACGCGGGAATTGTCGTTCGCGTTCCAGAATATGGAGTATTTTGTGCGGCCGGAAAAAACGGATTAGGGAGACTTTATAATGACCCAGCGTTTGCAGGATCGCGTGGTTGTGGTCACCGGTGGTGGCAGCGGTATTGGGCGTGGTGCCTGTTTACGCGCGGCTCAGGAGGGTGCGCGGGTTGTGGTTGCAGATATTCGGCTGGAATTGGCTCGCAGTGTTGCGCAGGAAATTTCAGCCGAGGGCGGTGTGGCGATTGCTGTAGCTTGCGATGTGGCAGCAGAAGAACAGGTTCAGGCGCTGGTCCAGACTACGGTGGATGAATTCGGCAGCATCTGGGGCATGGTGGCCAATGCCGGTACCGCTGGCAGTGGTTGGATTCATGAAACGACGATTACGGACTGGCAATTTGTCCTTGGCGTTAACCTGACAGGCCCATTTCTATGCGCAAAGTACAGTTTGCCGCACATGATGGTCGCGGGTGGTTCGTTCATTGTAACGTCCTCTATCGCGGGCTCGGTGGTGGGTGCCGGAGGTGCCGCTGCGTCGTACACGGTGTCGAAACATGGCGTGCTTGGATTGGTCAAGCAAATCGCCGTGGATTACGGCCAATACGGTGTTCGGGCCAATGCGATCCAGCCAGCGGCGGTTCAGGATACTCGGTTAGCAATGCACGCAGCCGAAGATCAGGCCCATGCGACAACCCCGAAAGCTGCATTGCCCCGCCCTAAAGCTTGGCTCCCGATCCATCGTGCCGGAAAATCTCGCGAGGAATATGGCGCAACTATTGCTTTTTTATTGTCGGATGATGCGGGCTACGTGACGGGAACCAGCGTGCCTGTAGATGGCGGTTATTTGGCGACGTAGGCGCGTAGAAAAGGGCGAGGACAGATTATGCTGACGTTATACCGGGCGCGTTCGATTATAACCATGAACGAATCTTTGCCCCGCGCCACGGCAGTGCTGGTGCGCGGTGGCATGATCATCGAGGTCGGTGAACCTGAACAAATGCAGCCTTGGCTCCGGCACGAAGAGCATGTGGTCGACGATCGTTTTGCCGAGAAAATTATCTGCCCAGGATTTATTGATCCGCATCTGCATCCGAGTATGGCTGCTGTGCTGTTGCCCATGGAATTTGTTACGGCCATGCGTTGGAAACTCCCGTGGGGTGAAGTTGAGCCAGTGACGGACCCGCAAGGCTTTGATCAACGAATGGCTGCGCTCAGTGTAAAAGGTCCGGTCAATGAGCCGCTGTTTATTTGGGGCTATCACCAGCTTTGGCACGGGCCGATGAGCCGTGCACGCATCGAAGCCATAACCGGTGACAAGCCTACGGTGGTTTGGCACCGATCCTTTCACGAGTTGTATATGAACGCGGCGGCAATGGATATGGTCGGCGTGGTCGCGGCAGAAATTAAGCCGGGTATGCAGATCGATATCGACCAAGGTTGGTTTTTCGAAGGGGGTTTGGGCTACGCCATCAATCGCTTAAATCCGTGGATTCTGGCGCCGGAAAAATACGCGGCGGGCCTACAGCGATTAAAACAAGTGGTGCACTACGGTGGTCACACGACCATCGGCGACCTCGCGACAGGTATGTTTAACTTCAGTGCTGAAGCAGAGGCGCTCGGCGAGCATTTAGAGGGTGAAGATGTGCCTTTTCGTACCCGTTTAGTGGCTCATGGTACGGCGTTGACTAAGGGCGGAGTGCCGCCCCAGCAGGGCCCTGAACTTGCTGAAGCGTTGCTGCAACGCAACAGCCACCGCCTGCAGTTTGGCCGACACATTAAACTGTTCAGTGATGGCGCATTTTTCAGCCAGCTTGCTCAGCTGCAGGAGCCGGGTTATATCGACGGACATCACGGTGAATGGCTTACCACTCCGGAAGTGCTGGAACAGCATATACGGTCATATTGGCACTCCGGCTACCAAATTCATGTTCACGTTACCGGGGATCTTGGCCTGCAGCTCACCCTTGAGATTTTGCAGAAGATGCAGGAAGAAAAGCCGCGTTTTAATCATGGCTTTACTCTCGAGCATTTTGGTTTCAGTACACCGGAGCAAATCCGGCAGATAAAGGCGCTGGGCGCGCAGGTGTCGGCGAATGTCTACTACCTGCACGAGTTGTCGGACAGTTATACCCAAAGCGGCATCGGTTATGAGCGCGCGTCGCAGATGGCTCGACTCGGTAGCTGCTTTAATGCCGGTATCAACACGACGGTGCATTCAGACTTCACCATGGCACCGGCTGAGCCTTTAAACAGTATGTGGGTTGCGGTGAATCGGGTTAACCATGCCGGTGACGTTATGGGCGCTATCGAAGCAATAACCCCTGCACAGGCGCTGCAAGCCATCACTTTGAATGCTGCTCACGTGATTGGGATGGCCGACATTACGGGCAGCATCCGGGCGGGCAAGCGCGCTGATTTTACCGTGTTGGATGAAGACCCCTTAACCTGCGAGCCTATGCGACTGCGCGATATTAATATTTGTGCCACGGTATTCGAGGGCCGGGTGTTCCCGTTGCCGTAATGCCACCGCTGTCTGCACAAAAACCTATTACCCTGGTCGGCGGTTATCTGGGCGCTGGTAAGACAACGTTTATCAATCGACTGTTAAATAGCGGCTGTCTACCCAGTCAGACGGCGGTTTTGGTCAATGATTTTGGTGACATCAACATCGATGAAGAGTTGATCCGTAGTGGCTCAGATAACGATCAGGTGATTGGGCTTGCCAACGGTTGCGTGTGTTGCAGCATCGCAGATGACCTAACGTCGGTACTGGACGAGTTGAAGAACAGCGCCATTGAGCGTGTGCTGCTTGAATGCAGTGGTGTTGCCGAACCTCATAAAGCGCGTCAGCAGTGCCATTACCCGGGATTTTACCCGCATACCGCTGTGGTACTTGTGGACGCTCTAAACCACACGCACAGGTGCGCCGATAAGTATGTGGGCGCTTTAGCCATTGCGCAGGTAGAGCAGGCCGACTTAGTGGTGATCACTAAGTCTTCGGCGAACCCAGAGTTCCGACTGGCCGAGTTGCAGCCCAGCATAGATGCCGATGATGCAGACGCGCTTGAGATCGTCTTGGGCTGGCGTGGCGAGCACGCTTATTCGGAACTGGCTGGGCCGACATCGGCTCCGCGCTTTTCGACACAGACCTGGCGCCCTCGGCGACCGTTACCCCTGGCGCGTTTGCAGAATTTTTTGGACCGACTGCCTGATTCCGTGCAACGGGTAAAAGGCTTTGTGGAAACCGACGCCGGCGTCGTTGAGGTTCAGCGCGTTGGAACTGTTACTCGCTTGCAGCCTTGGGCGTCGCGTCCGGCAAGTTTAGGCTTGGTGTTTATCGGTTATGCAAAGGAAGATTTCCCCGCATTCGATGAAGAAATTTAGTCTTTCATGCGCTCGGATTTTGGGTCATAGAACGGCGCGAGCTGCACCGTAATCGGGTAGCGTTGCAACGCGATCTCTACTTCGAAAGCACCCGCGGCCAGCCATTCTCGGGTAACGCCCTGTGGATGGGTTAATTCGGCAATGGCTAGGCTTTTGCCCACGCGATGTCCCCAGGCGGCAGACGTGGTGAGTCCCACGGCTTCACCGTCTCGGTAGACCGGCTCGTCATGGATCATGAAGGGCGCGTCATCGCTGTTGATTGCAAGGTGCACTAGCCGCCGCTGTTGCTTACCGTGCTGCGTTGCGAGCGCGTCGCAGCCAATAAAGTCATATTTATCTTTCGCTACGGCGAAATTTAAGCCCGCCTGTGCGGGCGTGATGTGGTCGTAGATGTCGTGGCCCCAATGACGGTAGCCTTTTTCCATGCGACACGCATTCATAGCATGGAAACCGGCTGGAGTTATTCCCAGATCCGCGCCTTTGTCCATCAGTTGTTGCCACATTGCAACCGCCTCGTCTCGGTGCAGATACAGTTCGTAGCCGCGCTCGCCTACGTAGCTGAGGCGGTTGGCGCGGACCTTAGTTGCGTCGTATTGGAATTGCCCAGATCGGTAGTACGGGAGCGCGTCTATTGCGGGGCTGCCGCTCAGTACGCGAGTCAGCAACTCCGTGGACTTTGGTCCCATAACGCCGATGATGGCAATGTCTCGATCCTGGCGCACCACGCAGTCAAACGCCTTGGCATGGCGCCGCAACCATTCACCGTCGCGGCGTTCGCTGGCACAAGGCGCCACGACCATAAATTCGTCAGATGCTGTGCGGGTAACGGTAACGTCGGCCTCGATACCACCGTCTAGATTTAGCCATTGGCTATAAACTATCTGGCCGATGTCTACATCCATTTGATTGGCGCTGACGCGCTGTAGACAAGCTAAAGCATCGACACCATTGATCCAGAACACCGGATAGCTGCTCTGGTCGAAGAGCGCGACAGCATGCATCACCGCGTTGCATTCGTGCTGGCAGGCATCAAACCAGTTGGGTTTGTGGTAGGTGTATTGGTAGTTGCGCTGACCGCCAAACGCGTACCAGTTTGGCCGCTCCCAGCCGGCCAGTTCGCCCATAACGGCGCCGTGATTCAGCAGCGTTTGATGCAAAGGGCTAAGCCGTGCATCCCTACTGGTCGTATACTGTTGATGCGGCCAATGCATGGCATACAGCAAGCCTAACGTTTCTTCGGTGCGCTCACGTAGAAATGCAGACTCAGCTTGGAACGCAAAGGTTCGTCGCACATCCACATCCCAGAGGTCCATCGGCGGCTTACCGTCGCGCATCCACTGCGCGAGAACCTTGCCGGCGCCTCCGGACGACTGAATGCCAATGGAGTTAAAACCGCAGGCTAGGAATAGATTACTTACTTCAGGAATTTCACCGAGTAAGTAGCGGTCATCTACGGTAAAACTCTCCGGTCCGTTAAAGAACAGTTGAATGCCCGCGTCGGCTAATTCAGGGAAACGCCGTGTAGCTTGTTCGAGCATGGGCTGGATATGCGTAAAGTCGTCGGGCAGTGCGTCGAAACAAAAATTTTCCGGTATGCCGTCCATGCCCCAAGGCTTGGCCCGCTGCTCAAAGAATCCAAGCAACAGTTTGCCGGCGTCATATTTGTAGTAGACCTGCTCATCGGGTACCCGCAATGTTGGGCGCATATGGGTAAAGTTAGGCAGCGGTTCGGTGACTAAATAAAAATGTTCTGCGGCGTGTAAGGGCAGATGGATGTTGTGTTGGCTGGCGAACTCTCGAGACCACATACCGCCGGTAATGACCACTTGGCGTGCTCGAACGAGGGTGTCGTTGTCCAGATAAACGCCCACAACTTGGTCAGCTTCGATAGCGAGGCGCTGCACCGGTGTATGTTCGAATATCTGTGCGCCAGCGTTGCGCGCACCTTTAGCCAGCGCCAAGGTCGTATCCACGGGGTTGGTCTGGCCGTCGCCTGGTAGGTACACGCCGCCTTGGACATCATCTGTATCGATGCCAGGCCAGCGCTCCTGAATAAAATCGGGTCCGATCAGTTCGCACGCAACATTGAATGCGTTGGCCATGGTGGCCTGGCGTTTTAGCTCCTCTAAGCGTTCGGCGTTTAGGGCCAAAGTCACTGATCCGGTGGGCTGATAGCCGGTTTCCTGACCGGTTTCTGCCGCGAGGCTGGCGAATAGTTCTGTTGAATATTGGGCGAGCCGGGTCATGTTTTTAGAGGCGCGCAGTTGGCCAACTAAACCGGCAGCGTGCCATGTGGTGCCGCAGGTCAACTGCTTGCGTTCAAATAATGCGACATCATTTAGACCCAGTTTGGTCAAATGATAAGCCACAGAACAGCCGACAATGCCGCCGCCAATGATAACGATGTCGGCGCGATCTGGAGGGGTGGTCATGAGTTGCGGCCTAATTATTTATCGTTGAAACATAGCAGGTTTAGCGGTCGGATTAATCGTGCTGATGCTTAGGTGGTCTCGGTACATACGGATGGCCAGCCGTTGTTTAACCAGCGCAGTTTACGAATCTGTAGATAGGCTCGGTAACCTTCATCCGGTCGTTTGGCGTGATGCACGAGCCAATCCTGGCCACGTTCGCTAAATACATCGCTGTGCCCGGTCCCAATATAGTCGCCGTCGCCGGCAATGAGTGGCGTGCCGCCGCCGAGAAGCATAGGCCAGTACTGGTGGTCAAAGTAGGGACCCGCGATGTTACGTGAACGCCCGACGCGAACATGATATTGCGTGTCGGCACCGAGGCAGCAGTGGTTAAAAGACACAAACAGGTAGTAGTAGCCGTCGCGAAAGAGCAGATGAGGCGCTTCGATAATCGGGTCGTCTTGCAGCAAAAAACGCTGCGCTAAAGTTATGAACTCTGGATTTGGCAGCGGCTTTAACGTTACCGGATCGAGCTTCACCAACTTGATCCCGCCGATGGTCGAGCCAAACACCAGCCAGGGTTGGTCATCAGCATCGACAAAAAAATGCGCGTCTATGGCGTTAAACGTCGCGTTCTCATCGCCGCAGTAGATGTCGATGTCGGCGTAGTGGGGTTTCGAACGCAAGATAAGACCGTGGTCGATCCATTGATAATCAGCACTTTCTGGGTCCAGACTTTTGTTGGTGGCCAAGCCCGTGGCGGCGTCGCAGGTATTGGAGATATGCGACTGATAAAAGTACAGATATTCGCCGTTGTAAAACGCCAGATCCGGAGCGCCAATATGATTGGCTTGGGGAATCTGGCGCACCAGCCAATCCGGCAGTGCGTCGAACACCTGGCCGACCAAGCGCCATTCTTCAAGGTCTTCGGATCGATAAAAGCTGCCCAGTTCGCTCGAGGAATAGACGTAGTAGCTGCCGTTGGCGTTAATCAAACTCGGATCATGCACGGGGCTGGTTGCCGAGGTCGGGTCGGCTATATTTGGACTCAGCACGCAGTCGACGCTGGGTTGGGCGCAAGACGCCAACAGCAGAGTAACCGCGAACAGACACGGTCGCCGAAGTTGTTTTAAGTGTTCACACATCGAGTTACGGCCATGATTCGTCGGAATGTTGTCAAATTATCTACTTCGAGTTTTGCGCGCAGACAGTAGGGCTGAATCGCAAAGTACGATATAACCATGAATCGCGCCATGTAATTCGGTGCGCCGTTTATCTGATCGATCTCGGGGGAGCAGGGAATGAATCAACAGCGAAACAGTCAGCCTAACGTCGTAGTGCTGTTTCCCGATCAATTGCGCGCGTTATCGCTGCCGCTGTTTGGTGAGCAACAAATCGAAACGCCGAACATCGATCGCTTGGCGGCGGATAGTCTGATTTTGGAGAACGCTATTTCCAACTGCCCGGTGTGTACGCCAGCCCGAGCCATGCTGCTAACTGGCCGCTATCCACAAACCACTGGCCATTTGATCAATACCACGCGCACTCGGCATTCGGAGATTTCTATCGGTGACGCGTTTGGTCGCGCCGGCTATAAAACCGCTTGGGTCGGTAAATGGCATTTACACACCGGCTTGTGGCCGGCCTTGGATCGGATGCCTCAGCATCCGGATTGGGTGCCAGAGGGGCGTGACCGATTAGGCTTTGACTACTGGCGTGCCTACAACCAGCACATGGTTTATTTCGAAGGCTTTGTGCATAAAGACGACTGGAACTACGAACGCTGGGAGGGTTACGAGACCGACGGACTGCTCAACTACGGTTTTGAGTTTATGGACAGCGTCGGCGAAGACCCGTTTTTGTTGTTCTTGTCCCCTCATCCACCCCACTACACGCCGTTTTCGTTCGCACCGGATCATTGTTACGAACGTGTGCCCAAGACCTTACATCTGCCCGCTAATGTACCCGAGCACTTACAAAGCGCCTCGTTGGATATGTATCGCCACTATCTTGCGATGATCCTCGCGGTGGATGATATGTTGGGGCGCTTATTAGATTATCTGGAACAAAAAGGCTTAGCGGATAATACCATCTTGCTTTTCGCCTCAGATCACGGAACACAAGGCGGCGGCCAAGGCGTGAATCCTTGGTCGAAGAAAAACCCGTACGAAAATTCGATACGCATACCGGCGCTGTTACGTTATCCAGGAGTGATAGAGCCCGGCATAAGTCAGCGCATAACCAGTATGGTGGATTTCTTTCCTACTCTCTGTGGGCTGGCGGGTTTGCCGGTTCCGCGCAGTATTGAAGGTACGGACCTGTCCGCAGAGTGGGGGCGCTCGGCCGACGATCACAGCGCTTTTATCATGAATTTTTCCAAGTGGTTTGACTGGTTTCAGGATGGTGCAGAATGGCGGGGTGTGCGTACCCAACAATACACCTACGCTAAGTGGCTCAGCGGCAGGGTTGAGCTATACGATCTGTACGAGGATCCCTTACAAATGCATAACATGGCTGGCCAGGTCGATAGGGTGCAGGCGCAGCTGGAGGAGATGCTGCATGTGCATCAGCAGCGACGCCAAGATGAGTTGGTGCCGTGCACGGCTTGGAAACATTGGTTGGACGAACAGCGCCGCGTGGTGCGCAACGCGCATGGACCGTTAAGTCATCCAGAGTCAGAGCCGGATTGGTCGTTGCTGCGCTAAGCTTCGGGGTTAACCGTTGCCGAAAGGGTTAGCGTTGCGTTTACCGAAGTGGGGCAGTGCTTCCGGGTCAACGGATACCCAGTTGGCCGGGCGCTTTTCAAAAAAGGCTTTGTTGCCTTCGGCAGCGTCAGGACCGTGTATGGCCCAAGCGATCGCGTCGTCGTCCTCGTAGATAGCACGATAGAGTTCGCCTTCGTCCTGCATTCGGCCCCAGGTCATGCGTTTCACCACGGACACTGCGGTGGGTGACGAACCTTCGGCGATCTCCGCCGCCAGTGTGCGAGCCTCGTGCATAAGCTCTGCTCGTGGCACGGCACGCAGTACCAAACCCATGTTGGCGGCTTCTTCGCCAGAAACTTTGCGCCCGGTCAAAAATAGGTCGGACGTCTTCTCAATACCGATCAATCTTGGCAACAACCAGGTTGCGCCCATTTCTGGGATCAGACCCCATTTAACGAATGAAAATGCGATGTTTGCTTCATTGGCTGCGAGACGAATATCGCAGGTTAGAGGGTATGCTGCGCCAAAGCCGCCGGCTGCGCCATTGATGGCGCAAATAACGGGTTTTGATATCTGATACGGATAGGTGCGCAGTACGCGCTGGGACGGGTGGCCTTGGGTGTCTTCCGCTTGGCCTTGCTCACCGCGTTCGCGCACATCGTTCATGTCTAAGCCGACGCAAAATGCGTCCCCCGCGCCGGTGATGATAACGACCCTGACGTCTGGGTTGCGGTCACACTCACGTAGAAATTGAGTTAACTTAACAGCCATTTCGGAGCTGTACGCGTTGCGCTTTTCTGGCTGATTGAAGGTTAGAGTGGCGATATGGTCTTTAATATCAAACAGTAGATGGCTCATAGCAGGCTCTCAATTCAATTAGCTGACTATAGCTCTAGGTAAACAATAGAGGGAGATTTTCTTTTTTCCGACTTGCGGTCTCAGGCTCTTAAAGGTTTAAGCCTGAGCGGCTGCAGGGCGGCCAAGATTTTCGCGAAGCACCGGCAGAATCAGTGATTGAACCCTGGCTCGTGCACGGGCTGCTAATCTGCGCCGGCTGCAAATTAAACGCGCCGAAACCACATTTGTATCATTCACGCGCATCGGTGAAACTCGTTTGCGCATCGCCAAGGAGGAAGAGTTTTGAAAATACATATTTGTGCGCTGAAGCGCCGGTCGAGATCAGCGCTGCTGGTAGGGTTGATGACGCTAGCGCTACCATCGATAGCTGCAGAGCAAAGTGTTCTGTTCGCAGAAAATTTTGAAAGTGGCGAAGCTACTGGTTGGCTGTTTGACGGGAAGGGTAAGAATAAGATTACCGAATACGAGGGTAATCGCTCGCTGAACTTGACTCGGCAGCGCCATGCACAAGTGGCGGTGGATGTAGAGGGTTATTCCCGGGTTGACATGACCATGCAACTGGCAGCTTTTGACTTAAAAAAAGGCGAGAGCTGTAAAGCCGAGGTTTCCAGCAATGGCGGCGAGCGCTGGCAGAGTCTGTTGACAGTTACACCTGCTATGGCGGATGGGGTCACTTTGCACAGTAACACCGGCCGCATTAAAAACCCGGGAAGCCTCAAGCAATTGTTGCTGCGCTTTCGCGCTGACGGTGGGCGCAAAGCGAAATGTTGGGGCGATAATGTGGAAATTTTAGGCAAACGCGCAAAGGTTATTAATTAGGGAGAGATGTTGTGGGGTTGGGAAACGCAGAAATTGAATTTGCCTGCGGCAAGCGAATGAAAAATCGATTCATGTTAGCGCCGCTAACAAATTGCCAGAGTAACGCAGACGGTACTTTATCCGACGACGAGTTTAATTGGCTTACCCTTCGGGCCAAGGGGGATTTTGGTTTAACCATGACCTGTGCTGCGCACGTGCAAGCGACTGGTCAGGGATTTCCCGGTCAGTTGGGTATTTTTTCGGACGATCACCTAGCTGGCCACCGTCGTTTGGCGGCGGCGATAAAGTCACAAGACAGTCTGGCTGTAGCGCAGTTGCATCATGCTGGCATGCGCTCGCCCGCAGAACTTATTGCGACCACCCCGGTCTGTCCTTCTGCCGACGAAGAAACCGGGTCTAGAGCGTTGACCCTAGAAGAGGTTAAACAGCTGCGTGACGATTTTATTGCGGCCGCTTTGCGCGCCCAGCAGGCGGGTTATGACGGTGTCGAGATTCATGGCGCTCACGGCTACGTGCTGTGCCAGTTCTTAAGCGAGCTGTATAACCGCAGAGAAGATGAATACGGCGGTTCCTTAGAGAACCGCGCGCGCATACTGTTTGAGATCGTTGGTGGCGTGCGGCAGGCTTGCGGCTCTGATTTTTTACTTGGCGTGCGGCTATCACCAGAACGTTTCGGTATCAGGTTGGCGGAAGCTTTAAGTGTATGCGAGCAGCTGATCGCGGGTGGAGAAGTCGATTTCCTCGATATTTCGCTGTGGGACTCGTTTAAGTTGCCGGAAGAAGAGGCCTACCAAGGTACTTCGTTATTGTCCCATTTTGCGAATTTGCCGAGAGGGAATGTGCTCTTAACCGTCGCGGGAAAAATCATGACCGCGGAGCAAGTGCGAGACGTGTTAACTGCCGATGTAGACTTTGTCACTATTGGTCGTGGCGCCATTTTGCATCACGATTTTCCCCGACGGGTAATGAATGACGATCAGTTCGAACCCACATCGTTACCGGTAAGTCGCGCGCACTTGGCGGCCGAAGGTCTCAGTGACACCTTCATTGAATACATGAACGGTTGGAAAGGTTTCGTGGCAGACTGAGGCTTCACATGCTATTCACCCGGGAGTTTGTACTGTTGGCCGTCGTTTCTACAACAGGCGTAACGAAGCCCAGTGATTCAAAAAATCGGCATCATAGGCGATGTTCACAGCGAACATGGGCGTTTGCGACGGGCGTTGGACTGGTTAGAGCAGCAGTCAGTAGACGCGATCGTATGTACCGGCGATGTGGCGGATGGGCGAGGCTGTATTGAGCAAAGTTGGCGAGCGCTGCAAAGCGCTCGAGTTCATACTGTTTCAGGCAATCATGACCGCTGGTTACTCACCGACAGCGTACGTCACGTAGCCCATGCTCAGTGTCGAGCGCAGGTCAGCGAGAAGGGCATAGAGTTCCTTAGCCGCCTGCCTAAAATCGTCCGCTTAGAGACTTTGGGCGGTGAATTGCGCTTATGCCATGGTGTTGCAGAAGATGACATGGCGAAGGTATGGCCGGGTACCGAAGCGACTCCCATTCGCCGCAGCGAGGAACTAGACGAATGGTTAGCAGAACCAAAAGGGCCATCTTTCGTTATCAACGGGCATATGCACTTTCGTACCCTGATTGATTTTAAACACTGCCATTTAGTCAATGCTGGCACGCTAAAGGGCCAGCACGCTGGGGTAACAGTCCTTGATCTGCTTTCCCGAGAGCTTTCAAGCGTCAACCTGAATGATGATGGAAGCGTCTGCCGCACGCGATGCTTCAGCTTAGATGAGCGATCGAATCGGCGCATATGGAATAATACTTCTGCTTTTGACGGCCGTTGGCAGCCAGTTAGCCTTGCCCGCTCTGTAGCGAAGAAATCTGCGGGTTAGCTCGAGAGCGTATTGGTTTTTTACGCAGTGGTCTTATGCAGCGGCGAGGTCAAGCATGGCCCTTTGTCCAGTTGATATCGAACGCGATCCGTGCCGGTGATCCTACTGCATGGGCAACAGGCTCACTCTGGGTAATGCCAATAGGGCGTGTTGCGTAAAAGTGTTTTTCAAGGTTTACCCTCAATGTTGATCATCTGGTATAAGATTTGCCGAACGTTGTGACAAACTCGGTTCAGGGTAAATATGAATGTTTTTATGGATGCGAGTAGTCCGACTAATAATTGCCGTCTTCTTGGCGGCAGCTGCAACAGCAATCGCTTCAGCCGAGACTGATCTTTCCGGTATGTACGATGTGGGGACGCTTACGCCTCTTGAGCGTCCCAAGATGTATGGAGATAAGCTATTCCTCACGCCTGAAGAAGCGAACGCTATAGCAACGCAATTTGCAGCCAGAGTTCGGCGAGCAAACGCCGATAGTGACCCTAACCGCTCTGCACCAGAATCTGGAGGCAGAATAGGCGGCTACAACATGTTTTGGCTCGACGTAGGCGAGACCGCTGCGAACATAAATGGTCGTTTCAGAACGTCAATCCTTACATCCCCAAGCGACGGAAGAATCCCCGCGATGACTGAATTTGGAATGAAGAGGATGGCGCAGTTGCAAGCACAATGGCGGCTGTTATGGCGTTCCCAGGATCTTGCAGCCAGCAAAAATACCGGAACGGCTTGGTGGCTCGAGAATCCCGATGGTAAGGGCCCTTACGACGATATAGAACAGCGTCCTTTGGCTGAGCGCTGCATCGTCGGATCTAGATCGACCGCCGGCCCACCGATGCTGCCGAACATATACAACAATCATAAGCGCATCGTTCAAACGCCTAGCCACGTGATGATCTTGACGGAAATGAATCACGATGCGCGAATTATCCGAATCAACGGCAAGCGCAATCCTGAGCAGCCGAGCAGCTGGCTAGGCCATTCAGTTGGTTACTGGGAAGGCAGTACTTTAGTAGTAGAGACAGCAAATTTCGGCCAATTCCCTGCGCTTTCTGGCGCAAACGAGAATCTCAGGGTGAAAGAATACTTTAGTCGAAATCCTGCTGGCGCGCTCCTTTATAGATTTGAAGTCGACAATCCTGACGTGTGGTCAAGGCCCTGGGCAGGCGAATACACCTGGGCGCCCAGTAATGGCAAGCTTTATGAAGTCGCCTGCCACGAGGGTAACTATGCGCTGGGAAATATCCTGCGAGGGGCTAGGCTGCTAGAG
>DEBN01000174.1 GCA_002348825.1 Gammaproteobacteria bacterium UBA2955 | reverse complement strand
AAGCGGTTCGAACCCATGTTCGAGCCTTGCATCTTACGCTCCATCAAAAATTCCGGGCCGTGGAGTTCTATATGGGTACCGACGGGAATCATGCCGATGATGGTCGCCGTGCCGCCAAAACCGAGCATTTTAAAAGCTTGTTGTGCGGTTTGGGCGAGACCGATGGCTTCGAAGGAATAGTGCACTCCGCCTTTAGTCAGTTCTCTTACGGCTTGTACCGCGTCAACTTCGCTGGCGTTGACCACATCGGTGGCGCCAAACTTTCGGGCCAGTTCGAGCTTGCTGGGGAGCATGTCGATGGCAATTATTCTGGACGCGCCAGCGATCAGTGCGCCGTTGATGGCCGACAGGCCGACACCGCCGCAACCGATGACGGCCACGGTGCTACCGGCTTCGACACGAGCGGTGTGAATTACGGCGCCGACGCCTGTAGTGACTCCGCAGCCAATTAATGCCGCGCGGTCCAGGGGCATGTCGTCACGGATCTTTGCCACGGTATGCTCGTGTACCAGCATGTACTCGGCAAACGAAGACAGGTTCAGAAACTGCGATATTTTTTCCTCACCAGCGGCGAGGCGGCTGGGTTGCTCGTCGCTGCGTTGCAGTTCTGGCTCTTGGCACAATGACATGTGCCCGGTGAGGCAGTGCTCACAGTGCCCACAAAAGGCGGATAAACAGGTAATGACATGGTCGCCGGGTTTGACGTAGGTCACGTCAGAGCCAACCGCTTCTACGATGCCCGCGCTTTCGTGACCGAGGATCGCCGGTAATTGATGGGGATACGAGCCGTCTTGAAAGTGCAGGTCAGAGTGGCACACGCCCGCAGCGACAGTACGAATAAGCACCTCCCGTGGGGCCGGATTACCGCACTGCACCTCTTCGATCTCTAGCGGTTTGTTGATCTCGCGTAATACCGCTGCCTTCATAGTGTCCCCCTGATCATTTGCTCGCAGAGTCTGGATGGTGCCAAAGGGACCTGCGGATTACCACTGATGAATCGGGCATTCTGCACTCCTTGGAGGGTTTTATGCGAATGCTGTGCGGTTTGCGGTTGCTTTCCATGGCGGGGTCTATATTTTGGTGCTCTTGATCTGAGAGTTCTTATTTATGGTGCTGCTAGGGCTCGGCTCAAACCGAGGAGAATCCACGCAAACGATGGTTGCAGCAATTCGAGCTTTGGCTCGTTTTGCCAAACCCGGTAGTCTGCGTAGTTCACGCCTATGGCGGACGACGCCAGTAGATTGTCCGCCAGACTCCGGCGACTTTGTAAATTCGGCGGCGGTATTCGATGCTATCGATGGTTTATTGCCAGAACAGCTGCTGGCCGAGCTGAAGAAACTGGAAAGAGAGTTTGGTCGGGGCGTAAAACATGTGCGTAACGCGCCGCGCGAACTGGATCTGGATTTGTTGCTGTTTGACGATCAGGTGCGTGATATGGAGAACTTTGTGTTGCCTCACCCAAGAGCGAAAAATCGACTTTTTGTACTCAAGCCGGCGGTAGAATTAGTGCCTGACGTTGTGTGGCCAAATACCGGCAAAACGCTGCAACAGTTGTTGGACGAATTGCAAACCGATGAGCGCGTTGTTCCACTGCCCACGCAGCCGCCTTTTTATGCCGGGTAGGCGCAAGCGATTGGGCGGCGCTCGTTCGCTGGCGAGCGGCATGGCTTTATTGAGCCTTTTGATCGTGGTTCCTGCTCTTGGTTACGAAAGCTCGGTGCATCAGCAATTGACATTTTTGGCGGCAAAACAGCTGAGTCGCTGCTATCAGACGTCAGAGCTGCAACCGCTGTCTGCGCTGGATACCCGCTATGTTGTTCGCGCCAATATCGCTCAAGCAGACAGTAATGTGTTCTGGCGTATGTTCCGCTGGAATTACTACAACCGAGATGAGGCACGAAGCCGTGCCGCGCTCAGAGTTATCGACACGCGATTTCACGACCATTTTAACGGCCTGCATGAGGAACTTGAGCAAACCGGCGATCGTCAGCAACGCCTGAAAACATTTGGTCGGCTGCTCAGCTATTTGCAGGATGTCACATCGCCGCCCCGGGTAGTGCCGGTGTTTACCAGTCGTTGGTGGCGATTTTCGTTCTTCGATCGTTTCGATCGGTTTGATGTGGATGTTGCGCGTTTGCAAAGCACGTTGGCAAACCATTGCCCCCAACTTGTCGCCTATGATGAGGCGTTGCGATCCTCTGATTCTGAGCCTGAGTTGCAGCAATTGTTGGAGTCGACGGCGGAAGAAACTATAGAAAGCGTTCGCGCGCCGATTGAGGGGTTGCCGACCCAATGGACGGCGTTTTGGCAATTCGGCGCGGCGGATGAATTTGGCAATTATGGTCCAGCAGGCAATAAGTTTGGTGAGCGAACCAGCTTTCCGTGCGGCGAAGAAACCTGCTTGTTGTTGGAAGACGACCCGCTGTATCTGGATTTTGCCCATGCGCGTCACACGTCCGCCGTGATGGCAACGATGCGTGCCATGTTGTTAATGCAACGCTACGACAACGAGACTGTCGAACCGCTGCGAGCGCAGTAGCTGCACTTAAGGGAACATGTGACCAAACTGCATCTGGGCTTAACACCGTGGAATTTCTCTAATCTGTCGGCGCGGAGTTTGTCTGAGCAGGCGCAATTTGCTGAACAATGCGGCTATCACTCGCTGTGGCTGCCGGAAAATCACTTTGGCGAGAGCGCGCTGCCCGATCCGTTGACCCTGCTGGCCGCTGCGGCGGGCGCAACCGCAAATATCAGACTTGGAACGACTTCGTACCTCTTGACCCTGCGCAATCCGCTGCAGGCCGCTGAGCAGGTTGCGGTATTTGATCAGATGAGCGGCGGTCGTTTGATCCTTGGGGTGGGCCGTGGCTATGCCCCGGAAATGTTGCGCGCCTTCCATGTGCCGGTGGCCGAGAAGCGCAGGATTTTCGCGTGGACATTGGACATTATGCGTCGCGCATGGGCGGGTGAAGCGGTGACTTTAGATGATGAGCCGGAAAACGCGATTAAGGTCTTTCCCCGGCCCATGCAGCAACCTGAGCCACCGATTTGGGTGGCGGCATTTGGTCCTAAAGCGCTAGCGCAAGCCGGTGGGTTAGGCTTGCCCTATTTGTCTTCGCCTATGGAAAGCCTTGGCACCTTGCGTGAAAACTATGCGCAACATCAGGCGGCCGCGGTCGCTGCGGGCGTCACCCCGCCCGAGGTGGTGCCGTTGATGCGTACGGTGTTTGTCAGTCGAGACGCGGCCCAGTGTAAGCAGCTTCGAGAATCGCTGGCGACGCAGGCGGATAACACGCGTTTGCAGGACGGCGAAACGATCGATGACTGGACCATTATCGGTGAGCCCAGCTTCGTCCGCGAGCGCGTACAGGCCTATCAGCAGTCCTTAGGAATGACCCATATGATAGCCACCCGCATACGTTTAGGCGGTTTGCAGGAACCGGTCCTGCGCGCCAGCGTCGCGTTGCTAGCGGAAACATTAGACGAGTTGTAACATCGTCTGCTTGGATTAATCAGGGGGCAAGATGACGTACCGAATTTTATGGCCTGCTATGCGCTGGCCCGATGGTCGAGACATCGAAATATCCAGCGTGGGCGAGCACCAAGCGGAATTCTGCGAACATTATTCCGATGTCACGGACGACCAATGGGAGAATTGCGACGCCATCGTGACCGTCAACGACATTCCTGAAGAGTACCGGGCCAAGCTAAAAAAGTGCCGTATCGTCGTGACCCCTAAGGTCGGCTTCGACAATCTGGATTTGGCGGCTTGGGGGGCACTCGGGATGCCGGTATGCAATGTGCCCGATTACGGCACGCAAGAAGTGGCCGACCATGCTATGGCACTGATGCTGTCGTTGATGAAGGGCATTACGTTCCATACTCGCGAGCTCAAACAGGACCCCAAAGGGTTATGGCGCCCAGCATTGAACCCTTTCGGTAAGAGATTGTCGGCTTGCGTCTTCGGAGTGGTTGGCTTGGGTCGTATTGGTACGGCGGCGTCTTTGCGTGCCAAAGCGTTTGGCATGGACGTAGTGATGTTTGATCCGTACCGCGAGAATGGCGCGGAACTGTCGGTGGGCATTCGTCGGGCACATTCCTTAGAAGAATTGTTTGGCCAATGCGACGTGGTCAGCTTGCATCTGCCTTTGGGTGCAACGACTGAAAAGCTCATTAACTTGGATGTGTTGTCGGCGGCTAAGCCTGGGCTTGTGCTGGTAAACACAGCGCGGGGACCGATTATTGATCTTGATGACCTATACACAGCGCTGAAAGAGAACATGATTGCGGCCTGCGGTGTCGACGTGCTGCCAGAAGAGCCTGCGAATCCGGAGCACCCGTTGATTAAAGCTTGGGCGGCAGATGAGGAGTGGATTGACCACCGATTGTTGATCACCCCGCATTCGGCTTTTTTCACCCCAGAGAGTGTGTATGACATGCGCTTTAAAGGTGGCCAGGTCGCGATTAAATATCTCGACGGCAGGGGCTTGGATAATTGTGTAAACCAAAACTGGGTAGAGACTCCGCGCTGACCGAATTTGCAATAACCCGGCTATGGAGATGGGCATGACCGAGGCGATTTATCAGAAGCGTCGACAGCGTGTGTTCTTTGTGTTGTCGGGTGTTTTTCTTGGCACCTTAGCGATGCTCAATATATTGGGCATTAGTCGCTTTCTCGATTTGTCGTTCTCACTGTTTGGGTTTGAGATTCCAATGATGGTGGCGGTTGGGGTGTTGCCGTATCCGGTTACGTTTATGTGTACGGACCTCATCAGTGAGCTTTACGGCGAGGAAAGAGCCCGTGACATGGTGTGGGTAGGCCTGCTGTTAAATGTATGGGTGGTTTTTTTACTGTGGCTGGGCAGCGAATTGCCGGGCACGGGTGTAGACCCCAGTACCGGGGCGCCACTTATTGATGCCGCTGGGCGGCAGCCGGTGTTTTTCGAAATAAAGAATCTGGCTTTCGGGGCGGTAGGGGCCTCGATGATCGCCTATCTGGCCGCGCAGTTTTGTGATGTGCGCATCTTTCATATGATGAAACGCCTGACGAAAGGTAGGCACTTATGGCTGCGAAATAACGTCTCTACCATGATCAGCCAGATCGTCGATTCCACTGCGGTGATTTTAGTTACGCATTTTTGGGCGGCAGCACTGCCGATCAATGCGGATGAGCCATTGTGGCCACAACTTATGGTGTTTATCGCCTCGGGCTATGTGTTCAAACTGGTTGTAGCCGCGCTGGACACAGGACCTATCTATCTGGCGGTTCGCTATTTGCGCACTTATCTTGGACTTGGTGAAAACGAAGAAGCGACCAAAGATTGAGCGCTAGTGCTAGCGCTCGATTTGTCCAAGGTTGGCGTTGATTGCGGCGCCATTGATCACCGGATTCTGTACCGCAAACAGTAACGCTGTGGCAATTTCCTCTGGTTCGATTAAGCGTTCGAAAGCACTCATCGCCGCAATCTGCGGCATTACATCTGCCGGGACGTGATCGCGCAGCATCTCGGTGTTGGTGAAGCCGGGGTTGATGCAGGCCGTATGTATACCGCTGCCTGCGAGATCCTGACAGGTCGCGCGCATCATGCCGATGACCGCGTGTTTGCTGGTGGCGTAGGTAAAACTATTTGGCACAGCTTTTTCGCCCAGGGTAGAACCCACATAGATAACCGATGAGCCCTCGCCCATGCGTGGAATCAGCAATTGATTCAGGCTGCTTGCGGCGACGATATTGATTTCGAGCACGCGCCGCAGTTGCGCCGAGTCGGTGCTGGCAATGTTGTCGTTGATCAGTAACGCAGCGTTATGAATCAGCGCAATCTGCTTGCTGCCCTCCAGAGCGTCGCTTAATTCGCTCTGAATCGCTGGGATGAAGTCTGGTTGCGATAGGTCGCATGCGATGTTTTTTACGCCACTTAGCGGGCAGGGTCTGCGAGACAGGTTTACAACGTCGAAACCATTTTTTTGAAACAGTTCTGCGGTTGCTGTGCCAATGCCTGCACTGGCGCCGGTGATCACAAGATGTGGCATGGAAACATCCTCAAATATTTAAGTGCTGTAGGGTGAACTAAACGCGCCCCCGCGACCAGTCGAGGCACAATTGTGGGCGCCAAGAATATGAGTGCTTACGAAGGCTTTGGCCGCCACTCAGCGTGCGCCCATTGGCCCGCTCCCGACGCGCAGCGCAGCAGCAGGTAGTCTATGTCCAGCGCGGCGATTATGGGGTCTTGCACCAGCCTATGGAGAAAGTGGTGCGCCAGTTCCTCTACGGTGATGTTGCGGACCGGCACCAGAGTAAGGTCGCGATCGAGAAAGGGTATACGCTCGCCATTGAATAACACGTAGGTGAATTCGTCGTCGTTTTCGATCTCGAGGTAGGGCGATTCGCTAGGCATGAGCACCTGTTCGTCGTATTCGTCGCACAGTGCCTTGAGTGTCGTTTTCAGAATGTTGTAGTCGAACGTTAGGCCATTGTCCTGGATCGTTGCGGTGGCGTTTAAAGTGACATGAAAGTTATGCCCGTGTAAATTTTCCCGCTCGGTGGCGCTGAATAGCGTGAAGTGGGCGGCTCCGAAATGGAGATATTCTTTGCTTATTTCTATCGTGGTATGCATAGCTTGAGTCTATCACTCTCACGCCTATGATGAAGCCAGTGGGATCAGCTTGAGGAGAAATCATGCGTTTTCAATTTTCAGCGGAGCAATTGGCGTTTCAACAACAGGTTGAAGCGTTTTTAGCGGAAAATTTGCCCGCAACGACGGCAGCCAAGGTGCGCAATGGCGCGTCCGTTTCGAAAGCTGAACTCACGGCTTGGACTCGTATTCTCAATGGCCAAGGCTGGGCCGCGCCGAACTGGCCTGAGCAATACGGCGGTACCGGTTGGACGCTAACCTACCGGCATATCTTTGATGTGGCTTGCCGAAAATTCCACGCCCCCGCGTTGTCCGGTTTTGGGTTTAATATGGTGGGCCCTGCGATCATAAAATATGGCAGCGAGGCGCAAAAAGCGGAGTTTTTGCCGAGGATTCGCAACGCCGACTTGTGGTTTTGCCAGGGCTATTCGGAGCCTCAGGCCGGTTCTGATCTGGCCAGTGTTCGAACACGCGCGCAACGTGACGGCGACGATTACCTCATCAACGGCTCAAAAATTTGGACCTCTGGTGCCGAAGACGCGGATTGGATCTTTTGCCTCGTGCGCACTAATCCGGATGTCCAGCAGCAAAAGGGCATAAGCTTTTTGTTGCTCGACATGACCTCACCCGGCGTTACGGTCAAGCCACTATATGCGTTCAATGGCAAACGGTTGTGGAATCAGGTGTTTTTTGAGGATGTGCGGGTGCCGATGAGCCAGCGCTTGGGCGATGAAGATCGCGGTTGGACCGTAGCCAAGAGTCTGCTGGGCGACGAGCGGCTGATGGTCTCGCGTGTGGCGGAAAACCGGCGCATTTTAGCGAACCTACGGGAAACCTTAGAGCATCAGCTGCAACGGGGGGTGTCGTTGCACAACGAGGCACGCAGATCCATTAATGAATTGGATATTCGTTTACAGGCCTTGGAGGCGACGAGTCTGAGAATTCTCACGGCATTCGATGGCGGCGGCGACATTGGCGCTGAACCGAGTATGTTGAAATTAAAGGGCAGCGAACTGGTGCAGGCTCAAGATGAGGTGTTGTTTACTATGATCGACTATCTGGCACTGCCATTGGATTCGGCCGCTGGCGGGGAATCCGTCACCCCGGCCTGGGCCGAATTTGTCGCCTCAGGCCGTTATCATCACCGTGGCTTCACCATTGCAGGCGGTTCCTCAGAGGTTCAGCACAACATTATTGCTAAGCAGGTTCTAGGCCTGTAGCTACGCGATACGGATTATACCAACAACGACTTCAGGTCGCTGGCGCTGTCTCCAAGTACTGCGGCATCTGCCTCTTTGCCCACCAGTTGTTTGCACAGCATAAAGTCTTTTGGACTGTTCACAGCGTCCGCGGCGACGACGGTGTTATCTTTTAAATAGATCACCGCAAATTGATTGCTGGCCATATCGCCGCGTAATACCTCGCGGTTGCCGTCTGCCGAAAACCCAACCATTTGCAGTTTCAGTTCGTATTGGTCGGACCAAAACCATGGAATTGCAGCGTAGCTTTTGTCACCGCCCAGCATGTTACTGACACTGGTTCGTGCCTGGTCCATCGCGTTGGGGACGGATTCCAAACGTAAGCGCCGATCTAACAAGGTGTTCGGATGGTTAGTACAATCGCCCGCTGCGTAGATGTCCGGATTTGATGTTTGGCAGTGATCGTCCACCAAAATGCCGTTGTCACAGCTTAATCCCGCGGCTTCGGCGAGTTCGACGTTTGGCACAATGCCGATGCCCACGATGACCATATCTGCGGCGAACTCACGGTCACCGCACAGTACTTTTTGCACCTTGCCGTCGCCGCCGAAGCCCGTGACCGCAGTATTTGTATGAATGATGACCCCGCGACCTCTGTGCAATTCGTCGTAGTAGTTGGACATCGTGGGTGTAGTCACCCGTTGCAGGATCCGATCTTCCATCTCTAGGACGTGTACGTTGAGGCCCTGCTCTATGCCCACAGCGGCCACCTCCAGGCCGATGTAGCCGCCGCCTACGATGACTAAATTAGCGCCCTCGCGCATCTCGGCGCGAATGCCGTTTACGTCATCGATAGTGCGAAGGTAATGAATGCCGCCGAGATCACTGCCAGGAATGCTCAACATCCGTGGACGCGAGCCAGTGCTGATCAGTAATTTTTCGTACTCGATTTTGGTGCCGTCCTCCAACTCAACGGTCTTGGCGTCGGCATCGATGGCGGTTGCCCGAGTGGCTAGTTTTAGCTCGATGTCTTTGTCTTGATAAAACTTTTCCGGGCGCAGATAGACGCGGTCGACCTCTTGCGCGCCAGAGAGATAAGCTTTTGATAGTGGCGGGCGCTGATAAGGCACATGCTCTTCGTCGCCGATTATGGTGATGGGGCCAGTGTACTTTTCCTGTCGCAAACTTGCTGCAGCTTGGCCCGCTGCGTGGCCTGCGCCGATGATGACCATACCTGCCATGAAACTATCCTGTCGTTGTGTCTGTGTTGGCAGCTAGTTTAACCTGAGCGCAATGACATGCCATGAACTTTGTGGCGCTATGTTCAACCAAGGAGGCGGTGTGGGGGATTTTAAGACACTGACGGATATGGTCAGGCTGGCCCAAAATAATCTGGATAAAGGTGATTGGGACTATTTGGTGGGCGCAGCAGATACTGAGGCGTCATTAAATCGTAATCGCGCGGCAGTGGATGCCTGGACGTTTTTGCCACGCATTTTGCAGGACGTGAGTACCGTCAAAACCTCCACCGAGTTGCTCGGCCAGACGCTGCGGATTCCGGTGGTGTTGCCGCCGATCGGCTCGGTGCAGGCGTTCACTGAACACGGCGGCGCTGCGGTTGCTGAGGCTGCCGCGGAATTCGGCGTGCTGCAGATTCTGAGTTCATCCTGTTCGCCAGACTTTGAGACGGTCGCACAAAAAATCCATGGCCCGCGTGTTTATCAGTTGTATTTGACCGGTGATGAAGCTTGGTTGGATGATCAGATCGAACGCACGATCAACAGTGGTTATTTAGGGTTTTGCCTGACGGCTGACACCCAAGTTTATTCCCGGCGTGAGCGCGACATCATGAAAGATTACGTGCCGATGCAGGCGCGAATGGCCGCAGGCACGATGCTTGATCCAAGCGGAGTTAACTATCAATCCACCATGAGTTGGGACACTGTGGCCCATATCAAAGACAACTTTGATATTCCGTTGATCGTTAAGGGTGTGATGAACCCAGAAGATGCAAAGCGCTGTGTCGAAGCCGGCGTCGATGTGGTTTACGTGTCTAATCATGGCGGACGGCAGCTCGATCATACCGTGGCCTGCATCGATGCCTTGCCGGCGGTGGTCGAGGCGGTGGACGGACGGGTACCAGTGATCGTGGACGGTGGCTTTATGCGCGGTGCCGATGTGATCAAGGGCTTATGTTTGGGGGCGACGGCGGTGGGCATGGGCCGTTTCGAGGCCCTCGCTGCTGCTGCCGGCGGGGCTGCCGCTATTGCACGTGCCTTAGTAATTTTAGAGCGCGAGATTCAGATTTCCCTGGCTTTGACCGGAGTCGCCGATGTCGCCGACCTGCATCCTGGGTTAATGCACAGAGCCCAGGCATTAGGCACGACCCATGTACTCAGCGCGTTCCCGCTGCTGGAAGAGGGGTACTAACCCTTATCTTTGGGCATGGGCAGCGGGAAAGGGGTGACTTTGTCGCCAGAGCTGTTGGTGATTTTTGCTATGCCCTCTTTTTCGACTTCGTCAATGCGCACGATGGCGTGCATAGGGATATAGGAGCGTTGGACACCTTCGAATTCGCTGCGCAGTCGGTCTTCAGCGGGATCAATCAACATTTTTGAATGATTGCCAAAGACATAGTCTTCGACTTCCACAAAGCCATACAGATCGCTCTGATAAATGCTGCGCGCATACACCTCGTAGATTTGACCCTGATTGTGGAAGAGGATCCGGTAGGTGCTTTCGGTCATTTCTTTAGCGGCCATATCGTTTACCTGTGTAGACGTTTCGGTCGGTATTTTCTTGTGCGAGATAGTTGGGGATGGGCGAATGCTTTTCAAGGGCATTTACTATGCTCTTTCGGGCTATGGTCGCGCCGCACTTTGCGTATAATCGCCGCCCTTGCATTGATGTTACGAGCATGGCGAAAAAGCTCTTTGTAAAAACCCACGGTTGTCAGATGAATGAGTACGACTCGGCACGTATGTATGACGTGCTGCGCGAAACTCAGGGCTATGAGCGCGCTGAGACCGAGGCGGAGGCGGACGTTTTACTGCTCAATACCTGCTCCATTCGGGAAAAAGCTCAAGAAAAAGTTTTCCATCAACTTGGGCGATGGCAGAAGCTCAAAACCGAGCGACCTGACCTGGTGATTGGAGTGGGGGGGTGTGTGGCAAGCCAAGAAGGTGACGCCATTATGCGCCGCGCGTCGGTGGTCGACATGGTGTTTGGGCCGCAAACGATTCATCGGCTGCCGCAGATGTTAGACAGCCGCAAGCAGAATTTGTTGTCCGTGGTGGACGTCACGTTTCCTGAGGTGGAAAAGTTTGATCGACTCCCCGAGCCGAAGATGGATGGTCCTGCGGCGTTTGTGTCGATCATGGAGGGATGCAGTAAGTACTGTAGTTTTTGCGTGGTGCCCTACACGCGGGGTGAAGAGGTTAGCCGCTCGGTAGATTCGGTATTGCAGGAAGTGCAAGGTCTGGTGGATCAAGGTGTGCGCGAGATCCATCTGCTCGGCCAGAACGTCAACTCTTACCTAGGCGCTATTGATGGGGATCAGGCGGATCTGGCCGAATTGATTTACTACGTTGCGGACATTGAGGGTGTTGAGCGTATTCGCTTTACCACCTCGCATCCGATGGATTTCTCCGAAAGTTTATTTCAAGCGTACCGAGATCTTCCCGAGTTAGTAGATCACTTGCATTTGCCTGTTCAGGCCGGGTCAGATCGAATTCTTACGGCTATGAAGCGTGGCCACACGGCGCAGCAATACATCGAAAAAATCCTAGCGTTGCGGGCTATTCGTCCAAATCTTAGCCTCTCCTCAGATTTTATTGTGGGTTTTCCTGGCGAGACCGAGGAAGACTTTATGGCCACAATGGACCTGATCGACTGTATTAAATTTGACACGTCTTTTAGCTTTATCTACAGCGCTCGTCCCGGTACTCCGGCCGCCGCGCTTGTGGATGACACACCCGAGTCGGTAAAGAAACAACGTTTACAGCACCTGCAAGCCACCTTGCGCAGTCAGGCTGAAGCCATCGCCGACGCGATGGTGGGTACTCGGCAACGCTTGCTGGTTACAGGCTTTGCCAAAAAAGACCCCACGGGTAGGCAGTTGGCAGGGCGCACCGAAAATAACCGCGTGGTAAATTTTATTGGTCCGGGCGAATTAGTTGGCGGCTTTTGCGATGTTGAAATTACCGAAGCGCTGCCCAACTCCATGCGCGGGGCTTTGTTAGCGGACTGACGCTGTAACAGTTTGCGGTGATTGACAGCGCAACCCCGGCCTTTAAGCTGGGTTGAGCAGCATATTGATTTTTGAATGGTGAACATTGCACGATAAAAACACTGAATTTCCGCGACCCGCCGAGTCTACCTCGGCATCAGCAAGCCCTACCGCTGTCGTACCATTAACCCGACGTACTGAACTTGAGCCAGACGACGCTGACCGCCTGGCGACGCTTGTTGGTCCTGTGGACGCGAATCTAAAGCAAATTGAGCAGCGTTTGGATGTGCATATTCGTAACCGCGGCAACGAATTTCAGATCAGCGGATCCGATGTGCGCGTTCGTGCGGCAGAGGCGCTATTGCATCAGCTGTACAGAGAAACAGCACACCAGCAAACATTAGAGCCGGATCAGGTGCATTTATTCCTTCAGGAAGCCGGAGTTGAGGAACTATTACGGCGCCAAGATCAATCAGAACACAAATCGCGAGAAGTCGGCGCTGATCCGGCAGCAGACGCGTCGGTGATTCGTACGCTAAAAAAGTCTATTAAGCCGCGGGGCCGGAATCAGCAGCTCTATGTCGGTGCGGTGCGCGGTCACGACATCAGTTTTGGCGTTGGGCCCGCGGGTACCGGCAAGACCTATCTGGCGGTAGCCTGTGCTGTGGAAGCGCTCGAGTCCCAGCAGGTGTCGCGCATACTACTGGTGCGTCCAGCGGTAGAGGCGGGCGAGAAGTTGGGCTTTTTACCCGGTGATCTGGCACAGAAGATCGACCCGTATCTGCGGCCACTTTACGACGCGCTGTATGAAATGCTTGGCGTTGAGCGCGTCAACAAATACATCGAGCGTAATATTATTGAGGTTGCGCCTTTAGCCTATATGCGTGGCCGGACGCTGAACAACGCCTTTATCATTCTCGATGAATCGCAAAATACTACGGTGGCGCAGATGAAAATGTTCCTCACGCGCATCGGTTTTGGATCGACAGCAGTGGTTACCGGTGACATTACGCAGATCGATTTGCCGCGAGGCGAGAACTCCGGCCTGGTGAATGTCATTAATGTATTGCGGCACACTAAGGGCATCAGCTTCACTCATTTTGGCTCTAAGGATGTGGTTCGACACCCATTAGTGCAGCGCATCGTCGACGCCTATGAAGCTTTTATTGAGAAACCTAATACCGGCGACAGCAAAAACTCCAGCAGCGGCCGGTAGCGTTGGCTATCGCTCTGCAGATCGCCGACGGTGTCGCTGAACGTGCGGTAGAGGAGGCGTTCAGCGAGTTTTCTGCGGACGCGGTGACTGGGCTTGAGACAGTCTTTCAGCACGTGTGCGCGGTTGTTCAAGATCCACGCCTGGAGCGCGACATTTGTCTGCGGGTGTGCGATTTTCAGGAGTCTCGAGAGCTTAACCGGACCTACCGCGGGCGCGATAATCCAACAAATATATTGAGTTTTTCTGCGGGTGATACAGCCGGCGCTGATGTGCCCCTTGGCGATTTGGCGCTGTGTTGGCCTGTTGCTGTTGCGGAGGCAGAGCAACAGCAGAAGACATTAGGGCATCATATTGTGCATCTGTGTGTACATGGGCTCCTGCACTTGCTCGATTACGATCATGTTGAAGACATCAAAGCGGTATCTATGGAGGCTATGGAGACTCGAATCTTGGCGGATTTGGGCGTGGCTGACCCATATGGATGAATACCAGCCCTTGCTTTTTTCAGGGTTCTTACCTAAAAAGGCAGTCCATAAGGTCTTTTCCCCCCATCTATGAGTGACATACCTGAGTTGCCAAAAGACTCAGCCGAAATTGCTGCACCGCGCCGAGGTGTACGCGAGTGGCTAGCGGACTTATTTTCCGATGAACCAGAAAATCTCCCTGAACTTGTAAGCATCCTGCGCGATGCTGCAGAGCGTCAACTGATCGAGTTGGATGCCCTAAATATCATTTTTGGGGCCTTGCAGGTCTCTGAAATGCATGCGCGGGATATCATGATCCCGCGGTCGACTTTGGTCGTGCTCAGCGAGGATCAAACGCTGGAGGAATTATTGCCGGTAATTATTGAGTCTCGACATTCGCGGTTTCCCGTAGTTGGGGATGATGTTGATGACATCAAAGGTATTCTCCACGCCAAGGATCTGCTGCCGTTGTTACTGCCAGAAAATCAGCAGAATTTCGCGTTGCTCGACTGTATCCGACCGGCGGTGCTTATTCCGGAAAGCAAGCGTTTAAATGTACTGCTGCAAGAATTTCGGGCGAATCGTAATCACATGGCGTTGGTGGTTGATGAATACGGTCAAATTTCTGGCGCGGTCACCATTGAGGACGTGCTTGAGCAAATTGTGGGGGAAATCGAAGACGAACACGACGTCGACGATGACAGCTTTGTCAAGCAGCTGGAACCCAATACGTTCCATGTGAAGGCAAATACGACGGTCGAAGACTTTAACGAGTATTTCGATACCGATTTCAGCGATGAAGAATTCGACACCATTGGTGGCCTAGTGCTGCACCAGTTGGGCCATCTGCCAGAGCGGGGCGAGCGCATTGTCTTTGCCGGTATGAGCTTTGAGGTGTTGAACGCAGATTCGAGACGGATCCGACTGCTCAAAGTGGATAAGGCCCAAATTGAGGAGGCGGATGCGCAAGACTGACTGGCGTAATGCAGCGCTGGCGTTGCTGCTGGGCGCTGGTTTTCCGCTAGGGTTCGCGCCTTACGCTTGGTGGCCATTAAGCCTGCTTTCTGCGGGCGGTTTATTTCTTCTAATCCATAACGCCCAGCGCAGAACGCTGTTATTGGCATGGATCTATGGTGTCGGTAAGTATCTCAGCGGCGCGTCGTGGATATACGTAAGCATTTACGAATACGGTAACGCGTCGATGCTGCTGGCGGCGTTGCTTGTGGCCGTGTTTGTTGCTGGGTTGGCGCTGTTTATGGTTCCTGTGGGATGGGCGATGCGGCGGTTTCGGGTCGCCACGCCCTGGGTTAATGGCTTGGTTTTTTGTTGTGCGTGGTCGCTCATGGAGTGGTCATTGACGTGGTTACTCACGGGCTTTCCCTGGTTATTTGTTGGTTACAGTCTGGTCGACTCATGGTTCGTTGGGCTGTTGCCGGTCTGGGGAGTGTTGGGCACCGGCTTTTGGGCTTTGGTTTTCGCTATCGGCAGCTTGCTATGTATTCGTGCTGTCTGGCAGGGCATTCCGGTTGCGCGCGAGCCGCTGCTGATGACAGCGATGCCGGTGGTGATCGCGTTGTGCGTACTACCTTGGCAATGGGTAGCGTCATCGGGGTCGTATTCAGTGGCCATAGTGCAGGGCAATGTCGACCAGACGATCAAGTGGGATGACGATCAGCGCCAAAATATTGTTAACCGCTATCTAGCGCTGTCTGAGGACCATTGGTCGGCGGATGCGCTGGTTTGGCCCGAGTTTGCAATGACCGCCTACGGTGCCGAAGCAGAACGCGTCACCAGAGCGCTTGATGTTCGGGGCAAAGAATCTACTACCAGCGTTGTCATCGGCGCGCCCCGAGTGGAATGGCGACATGACTTCAAAGGTGCCGACAGTAATGCGCCACGTTACAAAATATTCAACGCGGCGCTCGGCTTAGGTCGGGCGGAAGGCGTTGTAACCAAACACCATTTGGTGCCGTTTGGGGACTATGTGCCGCTGCAGGATTGGTTGCGTGGCGTCATCGATTTCTTCGATTTACCCATGTCCAATGCCACCCGCGGTGCCGCTCAGCAGGCCAATCTGGTGCTGTCGCTGGGTGGCAAGGACGTCCAAACGGCCATGGGCATTTGTTACGAGATCGCCTACGGTGACTCCATGCGGCGGCGCGCGAAAGATTCGGGTTTGCTGATGACGCTGACCAACGATACTTGGTTCGGCCGATCTATTGGTCCGCATCAGCATATGCAGATCGCGCGTGTTCGCGCTCTAGAGAACGGCCGCTGGCTGTTGCGTGCCGCCAATGATGGCGTTACCGGCGTTGTTGATCACAAGGGCCGGGTACGGGCACAGCTGCCGCAGTTTGTCCAAGGTGTCTTGGCGACGTCTTTTCAGATTATGCAGGGCACAACGCCCTACAGTGTCATGGGCGACTGGCCGTTGTTTGCAATCATCGCCGGTTGGGCTTTGGTTGCCGTTCGCAGATCCCGCGCGGGCGCTAAAGGCTTCAGTTAAAGCCTCGTCGGATCGCTCAATTTGCCCGACTAGGTGGTATCCTTGCCGCCGTTTTACAGTCGACAGCAGACCCTCGCGCATGAATCCGATTTATGACCCACAAGATGTGGAGAACGCCGCACAACTCTATTGGCGAGATAACGAGTGTTTTATCGGCAGCGACCAGGGCGCGGGCGAAAAATTCTATTGCTTATCCATGTTCCCGTACCCGAGCGGCCGTTTGCATATGGGACACGTGCGCAACTACACGCTGGGCGACGTGATCAACCGTTATCAGCGGCTTAAGGGGCGTAATGTGATGCAGCCCATGGGTTGGGATGCGTTTGGTTTACCCGCAGAAAACGCGGCCATTAAACATGGGGTGGCCCCCGCCACTTGGACCAAGGACAACATCGCTTACATGCGCGGACAGATGCAGCGCCTAGGTTTCGGCTTTGACTGGTCCCGAGAGTTTGCTACTTGTGACCCTGAGTATTATCGCTGGGAGCAGTGGCTATTTGTGCGTCTCTACGACAAGGGGTTGGTGTATCGTAAAAATGCGATGGTTAACTGGGATCCGGTTGATCAAACCGTGTTGGCTAACGAGCAGGTCGTCGAGGGGCGTGGTTGGCGTTCTGGCGCGGTGGTTGAGCGCCGCGAAATGGCGCAGTGGTTTCTCAAAATCACTGACTATGCCGAGGAGCTTTTGACTGAACTCGACCAGATGGAGGGTTGGCCTGAGTCGGTTAAGAGCATGCAGCGCAATTGGATTGGTCAATCTTTCGGCGCTGAAATAGATTTTCGCGTTAATGATGCCGCGGCAACCGTGCTGACCGTTTTCACCACTCGGCCAGATACGCTCATGGGCGCGACCTATGTGGCTGTGGCGCCCGAGCACCCGCTGGCCCAAGCCGCGGCAAAAGAGGATCCGGCGGTCAGCGCATTTATTGCTGAGTGTGCACAAAATACGACTGCCGAAGCGGATATGGCCACCATTGAAAAAGCGGGTGTGGCAACACAAGCGACAGTCGAACATCCGTTGACGGGCAGGTCTTTGCCGGTCTGGGTTGCTAATTTCGTGTTGATGGAATACGGGTCTGGTGCGGTGATGTCGGTGCCTGGTCATGACCAGCGGGACTGGGAATTTGCGCACAAGTATGGCATTGCCATCGAGCAGGTTATCGAGCCTGTGGCCGACGAGGCCTGCGACATCACGGCAGCAGCGTACACCGCAAAAGGGCGCCTGATTAATTCTGGTGAGTTCAACGGCCTCGCGTCCGCTGAGGCCTTCGACAGAATTATCGCTGCGCTGCAGCAACGCGACGCGGGGCGCCCGATCACTAATTACCGGTTGCGTGACTGGGGCGTTTCTCGACAGCGTTATTGGGGCTGTCCTATTCCAATGATCCATTGCATTGAGTGCGGTGTGCAGCCGGTACCAGAGCAAGATTTACCGGTCGTGCTGCCCATCGATGTCACTTTAGATGGGGTGCGTTCGCCATTGGTGGATTTGCCCGAATTCCTTGATGTGGCTTGCCCAAAATGCGGTGCTGCGGCAAGGCGTGAGACGGACACCTTCGACACGTTTATGGAATCGTCCTGGTATTTCGCGCGTTTTGCATCACCCGGTGCCGACGTAATGGTCGACGAGCGGGCTAAATACTGGGCTCCGGTGGATCATTATGTGGGCGGCATTGAGCACGCCATATTACATTTGTTGTATGCGCGATTTTACTTTAAGTTGATGCGTGACGAAGGCTTGGTTGAAGGCGATGAGCCGTTCAAGCGGTTGATGATGCTGGGCATGGTCCTGCAAGACGGCAAGAAGATGTCGAAATCGGCAGGGGATGCGGGGGATCCGCAGAAGCTTTTGGATCGTTACGGTGCGGACGCGGTGCGCGTGGCCATGATGTTTGCTGCGCCACCGGAGCAGTCCTTTGAATGGGGCGAGGCGGGTCTGGAAGGAGCGATGCGTTTTCTTAAACGCATGTGGACCTTGGTATTGGACCATGTAAGTAATGGCGATGTGCCCGAGCTAGACGTTGCCGCTTTATCCGATGCAGGCAAAGATCTGCGGCGTAAGACTCATGCAACCTTGGCGAAAGCGGACGACGACTACGGACGTAGATTGCAGTTCAATACGGTCGTCTCGGCAGTAATGGAGCTGGCAAATGAGGTGGGCCGGATGAGTAAGGCCGTCGCCGCAGATCGGGCAGCTGTCCAAGAAGCACTAGTCAGCGCAGTGCTGATTATCTCGCCCATCGCGCCGCATATTGCTCATCGGCTGTGGTCTGAGCTGGGACAAGGGGGCGATTTGGTCAGTCAGCCGTGGCCGCAGATTGATCAAACGGCGCTGGTGCAACAACGCTTGTCTTTAGTTGTTCAGGTTAACGGCAAAGTACGCGGCCACATTGACGTTACGGCAGACGCTGCGCAGGCCGACATTCTCAGCGCGGCTAAGAACGAGGAAAATGTAGCGCGGCATCTTGATGGCAAAACTGTGCGCAAAGAAATTTATGTCCCAAATAAGCTCGTCAATATCGTCGTGGGCTAGACGCTTAGCGTTGGCGCTTATAATCCTAGCGTTTGCCGGGTGCGGGTTTCAATTGCGCGGGCAGGATTTGATGAATTCGGGTTATGTCTACGCGGTGAGCGGCGATGGCAAGGACAGCGGGTTGGGCGTTGAGCTCACTAGGCGGCTGTCGGAATGGAACGTATTGGATGAAGATGCGCCCGACCTTATGGTCGATTTGATCGACGTTAGGCGGCAGCAGGTTGATGGCGCAGTTTCCGCAGAAGCCATGTTGTTAGAGCAAGCTGTGCGTATAGAAGTGCGATATCAAGTGGTCGATGCGAATGGAAACGAAATTCAATCGGCACGCTCCATAAGCCGACAACGTCATTTTAGGTTGGATCGCAGCAACCTCTTGGCCACTGCTGCGGTTAAAGAGGACGTTGCCGAGCTGCTAGAGCGCGAGCTTGCAGCACAACTGCTGCGTAGTTTGAATCTGATACAGCAGACACAGGTAAGCGTGCGTGCCCGTTAAACCCGAGCAACTTCGCGGGGTGTTGCACAAAGGCCTCGCTCCCGTTTATTTGGTCAGCGGCGATGACACGTTGCTGGTAACCGAAGCCTGTGATCAGGTTATTGCGGCAGCGCGTGGCCAAGGTTTCTCCGAGCGCAGTGTGCATCACGTAGACACGGGCTTTAGTTGGCATAGTTTGAGCCAAGATGCGGCGAGTTTGTCGCTGTTTGCAGAACGCAAGATTCTCGATGTTCGGGTGCCGAGCAAAAAATTCGATAAAGACGCGTCAGCAATGCTTCGAGATTGGGTCGCGCACAGCGGTGCCGCGGGCGACACAGTTTTGTTGCTACGAACAGAGCGCTTGCAGCCTAAGCAGCGCTCCAGCGCTTGGTTTAAAGCGTTGGATAAAGATGGGGTGGTGGTGTTGATTTGGCCTTTAGTCGGCCAGGAGTTTCCACGTTGGTTGCAGGCGCGGCTGCAAGATAGAGGGCTGCAGTTGCAAGCTGACGCTCTGGATTACCTAGCGGCAAGAGTCGAAGGAAATCTGCTGGCCGCGGTGCAGGAAATCGAAAAGCTCGCGCTGCAGGAACTTAGCGCGCCGATATCTGTTGAGGCGATTGCGGCGTGCTTAGAAGACACCTCGCGATTTAATAGTTTTGATTTGGTTGATGCTGCGATGGCGGGGGACGCTGCCCGAGTTCATAGGGTGCTTCAAGGTTTGCGCGAAGAAGGTGTCAGTGTATTTGCCATTTTAGGTGCGCTTACCAGTCAATTGCGTCGTCTAGATCAGGCCCGCGGGCTACCACCTGCGCGCGCCCGGGCGATTCAGCTGTTTTCGCAGCGCAGTCGAATTCCCGACTATCAATGGCTCGCGGAATGTGCCGTAGTGGACCAGTTGGCCAAGGGCGTCGGCATCGGTAATCCCTGGATCAGTTTGGAACAGCTGCTATTGGCTATGGCAGGCGTGACAGCCATGCGGCGCCCCAGCGTCTATCAACGATTGCTTAGACGTCGCTAGACCCCTACTTGGGTATTTTTGATGCTCTTGAACGGAGGAAAGCCATTGACCCATTATCCGTTTATGGTGACAATCAAGCGTGAGCCCGTGGAGAGTTCGGGGCTCATGAGTATTAAAAACTGCTGATCAGAGGCAATCTGCCGATTGCCATAGGGGAGAAATAGTTATGTTAGGTACGATACGCGTATTAGCGTCCATGCTCGCGTGTGCGCTTGTGGCCGCACCAGCTTGGGCCGAAGACGACTCGGACAACAAACGGATTGAAGATGTCGTGGTCTATGGTGACCGAGTCGAATCTACAGTCTCGGATACCTCGATATCCATTACGGCAATGAGTGAAGAATTTCTCATGGATATGGGCATACAGGGCCCGAACGAAATGGTGAACTTCATTCCTGCAACCACCCGTACTGACTGGGACATCAAGATTCGCGGTATTGGTCGAAACTTCCGCGGCCTTGGTGGAGACCCGGGTGTCGGAACCTACTATAACGGCATCTACTCGCCTGACTTTGGTATCGCCTCAACCGAGGGCGGTCTATATGACATCCAACGTATTGAGGTGCTGCGTGGCCCGCAGGGCACGTTGTACGGTCGAAACTCCATTGGTGGAGTTGTGAACTATGTCACCAACCCGGCCAACCACGATGAATTTGAATCCCAGGTACGATGGGTCGGTGGTCAGTACAATGTTTCGGAGGGCTATGCGGTATTAAGCGGGCCGATTAACGATAAGGTTGCTTACCGTTTGAATATGTCAAAACGAACCAGCGATGGTCGAATAGACGGTATGGGCAACTCTGAAGATATGGAAGCAGCGAACGATGCGAATATCGCGCTGACCCTAGACTTCAAGATCTCCGATACGACGAACCTTAATATTCGAATCAACGATCGGGAATCCGAAGCGCCACGTAATTTTGGTAACGGTGGACATGGCATTCTCAGTGAAGGACCTTGCATCAGCGCCACTGTGCTAAAGCCAACGAGCTTGGATCAGTGCGATCCTGCCTACCGGGTCACTCGAGACACCAACTATTTTGCGCGGGGTCTGCGTCCGGTAGATGCCGACGACCCGGCGGCCAAATTTCCGTTTCGTCATCCAGTTACGGGTGAAGCACAATGGGCCGCGTACAAGCGACCGGGTGTTGACGGGGTAATATGGCCGTATACGCCATCCCCTAACTACGGCAACGCGAACGTTGCAGCTTATTCAGGCGGCGACAATGCCAAACCTGAATTCAAGTCGCTGACCAATAACGAAGTGCACGAAATTTTTGACCACAACTCCGCAAACGTTGTTTTCGATTGGGACATCAGCGACAGGCTGTCGGTCAAATATTTGGCGAATTACCAAAACTTCCTCTATTACTTCAACCGAGACAATGACTTTTCTGATAGCGAATTTTCTAACCTCGGTGACACAGTTGATGAATCAGTGCGCTCTCAGTCACAAGAGCTTCGATTATTTTGGAGCTTAGGTGATCGTTGGACC
>DEBN01000152.1 GCA_002348825.1 Gammaproteobacteria bacterium UBA2955 | reverse complement strand
AGACCGGTATACGTCTCGGGCGAAAGGGATATCAATTCTCGCACCGCGGCCTCTGGTAGCTCCAGATCTTCGATCAGGTCGGTAAAAAGCTCGGCAGAAAGACGTTGGCCTCGAGTAGCGGCTTTAAGTTTTTCGTAAGGTTCGGCGATTCCGTGTTTGCGCATGACGGTTTGTACGGGCTCTGCCAGAACTTCCCAGCTTTGCGCAAGATCCTCAGCAATAACCTCGGCGTTAACTTCGAGTCGCGTCAGGCCTTTTACGGCAGCCTGATACGCAATACTGCAGTGACCCAGGCAAGCGCCAATGTTGCGCAGTACAGTAGAGTCCGATAAGTCTCGCTGCCAACGCGAAACGGGCAGTTTATCGGCCATATGAGCAAGCATTGCATTGGCCATACCGACATTGCCCTCGGAATTTTCAAAATCGATTGGGTTGATTTTGTGCGGCATGGTCGAGGACCCAGTTTCTCCTTCGACTTTTCTCTGCTTGAAATAATCGTTAGAAATATACGCCCAAATGTCGCGGTCGAAATCCAGCAAAACTTGATTAAAGCGCATGAGGCAGTGAAACAGCTCGGCGATGTAGTCGTGCGGCTCGATCTGGGTGGTCCAGGGGTTGTTGGTTAGACCGAGGGAGCGTATGAAGTCTGCCGATACGCTAGGCCAATCGACGTCTGGATAGGCGCTTAGATGGGCATTGAAATTACCTACCGCGCCGTTGAACTTCGCCAAAATCTCGATCGCGGCAAGTTGTTTGCGCTGTCGCTGCAGACGCACCGCGACATTTTTCATTTCCTTACCAAGGGTGGTCGGCGATGCGGTTTGGCCGTGCGTACGCGACAGCATCGGCCGCTCCGCATGGTTGACCGCGAGTTCCTCGATGGCGCGAATAAGCGCGTCCATTTGCGGTAGCAGTACAGTGTCGGTGGCGGTTTTGATCATTAAACCATAAGCGGTGTTGTTAATATCCTCAGAGGTGCACGCGAAATGAATCCACTCGCTGATCGGTTGCAATGTGGCACGCTCGCTGAATCGCTCTTTTACGTAATACTCCACAGCTTTGACGTCGTGATTGGTGGTGGCTTCGAAATTTTTAATGCGCAGCGCCGCTGTTTCGTCAAACCCGCTTGCTATCTCATCGATGAAGTTGCGATCCTCAATACCGAGCGCGGGGAGTTCTGGCACGCCGGCGAGATCGCTGAGGAATTGCACCCAACGGCACTCAACTTGGGTTCGGAACTTCATTAACCCGAGTTCGCTGCAGAGGCCGGCGAGGGGTTCAACTTTACTGCGATAGCGGCCATCGATTGCTGAGATTGCGTGAATGTGATTCTGCTCAGGCATAGACCCTAGACTCCCGGTAGATGTGTGTATTTGTAAAGTTGTGGGCAAAAATCGATACATCCACCGCCCAGCAGTTGCTCATCATCGTAAAAGGCGATGTATTGTCCTTCCGCCACTGCGCGTTGTGGCTCATCGAAGCGTACCAGCAGCGCATTGTTGCAGGCCCGTTCTACCCAGCAAAGCTGATCTCGCTGGCGATAACGAACTTTAGCCGTACAGCGCAATGGGAGAGCGACGTCTGTTAACCAATTAACGTCCACCGCGTGCAGCCATTGGCTACGCAGCGTGTTTTCATCCTGAGTGACCTCAAGGCGGTTATCCCCAGCGCACTTACCGGCGACGTACCAAGGTAATTCTGATCTGCCTGCTTTACCGCCGATGTTGATGCCCTGACGCTGACCGATCGTGTAGTAATGAAGCCCACGGTGATCGCCTAAAAGACGCCCCTCGGTGTCGGTAATTGGACCTGGCCGATCGTCGATATACGTTCTCAAGAAGTCGGCAAAGCGGCGTTCGCCGATAAAGCAAATGCCGGTGCTGTCTTTTTTGCGATGATTTTTTAGGCCAAGTTTACTGGCGAGCTTGCGCACATCTGCTTTTAGCCAGTCACCCAATGGGAACAAGCATTTCTGCAGTTGTTGTGCTGGCACCGCCTGAAGGAAATAGCTTTGATCTTTGCTGTCGTCGATGCCTTTTTGAATAATTACGCCGTCGGTGTTTTCTATCCGCTTCACGTAGTGTCCCGTTGCGATGTAATCTGCACCAAGCGTCTGCGCGTAATCGACGAATTGGCGAAACTTTATTTCGCGATTACACAGAATGTCGGGATTTGGGGTTCTGAGTTTTCGATACTCAACAAGGAAGTATTCGAATACGTTATCCCAATACTCGGCTGCAAAGTTGGCGCAATGCAGTGGGATATTTAGCGCATCACAGGTTGCTTGCGCATCGGCTAGGTCGGCGGTTGCCGTACAATAATCGGTGCCATCGTCTTCGTCCCAGTTCTTCATAAACAGGCCTGCAACGACGTATCCTTGCTGTTGCAGGAGGTGTGCCGCAACGGACGAGTCGACGCCGCCAGACATGCCGACAATGACAGAAGTATTAGAGCGGTCATTTTGATGATTCGCAGCGTCGTGCATGTTAGGGCTGTGGAATTGGTAACGACAGGTCGAAAATTTTACATCACTCGGTCCAGCGGGTCAGTCTAAGATTGTTCCGCGTGATACAGTTGAGCAAACGGGGAAGCAGCTATGACCATTCAATTTAGTCATATTAATGCTGCCGGCGAAGCTAATATGGTGGACGTCGGTGGCAAAGATCTCAGTCAGCGAGTTGCGGTTGCAGCCGGAACGTTAACCATGCAAATGGCGACTTTAACAGCGATTAAGAACAATCAGCTGGCGAAAGGCGAAGTGCTTGCGGTGGCACGCGTCGCAGGTATACAGGCGGCCAAGCGCTGTGCAGATCTTATTCCGCTGTGCCACCCGTTGGCGTTGAGTAAGGTGCAAATCGAGTTTTCAGAATTGTCCGCGACCGAGCTGGAAGTTCGCGCAACCTGTAAGGTCACCGGTCAAACCGGCGTCGAGATGGAGGCCTTGAGTGCTGTTAGCGTCGCAGCCCTTACCGTCTACGATATGTGTAAAGCGATCGATAGAAACATGCTGATTAGCAATATCAGACTTGTGGAAAAGCGCGGGGGTAAGAGCGGGGATTGGACGCGTGACGAGTCAGGCACAAACACTGTCGCTCCGCGGTAACGTGACGATGGTGAGTGTAAGATTTTTTGCCGAACTTCGTGAGGCGGTCGGAGTCGCGGAGCTGGAGATAGATGCAATGGACCTAGATGCGGTATTTACAGTGCTGGCTAAGACTTATTCGGCCGATGTGTGCGCGCAACTGCGGGCCGACAATGTGCGGATTGCGGTAAATCATGAGCTTGTGAGCGGCAATCCAACGTTGTCAGGCGGTGACGAAGTCGCTTTTCTACCTCCGGTAACGGGAGGCTGAAATGGATTCCAGGGTTCAGATTCAGTCTGAGGATTTTGATGTGGCTCGTATCTATACAGAGCTTCGGGTGCAAGCTGCGGGGCACGCCGGGGCCATAGTTACGTTCGTCGGACTAGTGCGGGACCACAATGCCCTCGCCGGTGATGGCGCTGATGTTGACGCGCTCGTGTTAGAGCACTACCCGGGGATGACGGAGCGCAGCATTTCGGCCATATTAGATCAGGCGCAAACTCGTTGGCCGGTGTCGGGTTTGCGTGTGGTCCATCGTGTTGGAGAGTTATTGCCGAGGGATCAAATTGTTTTGGTCGCGGCAGCTTCCGCCCACAGAGCGGCCGCATTTGCCGCAGCAGAATTCGTTATGGATTATCTCAAGACCGACGCGGTGTTATGGAAACGTGAACATACGCGGTTAGGTCGGACTTGGCTCAAGTCCACATCTCAGGACGCCGCGCGAGTGGATAAATGGCACGAATCCGGTGGCCTAACGTGATGTAGTTTCGATGTCTTGGTAGTGTCGAAAGTTGCAGAGCACGAGCGTGGCTATTATATTCCCTCGCTTCAGCGGAAGGGGGGCTTTCGCCGAATCTTTAGTACAGGCTCACGCTATGACGGAGGGTCGTTGGCGCATGTGCCGGGCAGTTTCAAGATAAGGAAAATTTTTCTATGAGCGATCAGCAAAAGATCATCTACACGGAGACGGATGAGGCCCCTCGATTAGCAACGTTTTCTTTGTTGCCTATCATCAAGGCGTTCACCGACGCGGCTGGTGTGCAGGTGGAAACCCGAGATATTTCTCTGGCGGGGCGAATTCTAGCTGCGTTTCCAGAGCGTCTCTCGGATGCGCAGCGTATATCCGATGATTTAGCTGAGTTGGGAAAACTGACCCAGGATCCCGGTGCGAATATCATCAAATTGCCGAATATCAGTGCCTCGAATCCGCAAATGCACGCGGCAATTAAGGAATTGCAGATTCAGGGATACGATTTACCCGATTATCCGGAAGAGCCGGCCAATGACCAAGAAGCCGACGTTAAGGCTCGGTACGACAGGGTCAAAGGCAGCGCTGTAAATCCGGTACTTCGCGAGGGTAACTCTGATCGGCGCGCGCCTACTTCGGTGAAGATGTTTGCGAAAAAACACCCGCATTCTATGGGCGCGTGGGACAGTGATTCAAAGTCTCATGTCGTGCATATGCAGGATGGTGACTTTTACGGTTCTGAAAAATCTCTGACGATGCCGGCAGACGACAGCCTGAATATCGTGTTCCGCGGCGATGATGGCGTGCCGCAATCCCTAATCGATGGTGTCGAGGTCAGCGCCGGAGAATTGGTTGATGCTGCAACGCTGTCAAAGCAGAAGCTCTGTGACTTTTTTGCGCAGCAAATTGCCACCACCGAAGACGGCGTTCTGTTTTCGCTGCACCTAAAAGCCACCATGATGAAAGTGTCTGACCCGATTATTTTCGGACACGCGGTCAAAGCCTACTATCAGGCGGCGTTTTCGGCCCATGCGGACGTATTCGCCGAGTTAGGGGTGGACGCGAATAACGGCATCGGCGACGCGTACGAAAAAATTCAAAGTCTGCCCGCCGATCAGTGTGACCAAATTCGTGCCGATTTAGACGCCTGCTTGGATCATGGCCCCGACATGGCAATGGTGAATTCGGATAAAGGCATCTCCAATCTGCATGTCCCAAGCGACATTATTATAGATGCGTCGATGCCAGCCGCCATTCGAGAGTCCGGCAAAATGTGGGGCCCCGATGGCGGTCTCCATGATATGAAGGCGGTTATTCCAGATCGTTGCTATGCAGGGGTATATGCGGCTGTGATTGAGGATTGTAAGCGCTTAGGTGCCTTTGACCCCACCACCCTTGGCTCTGTGCCCAATGTGGGTCTAATGGCCCAGAAGGCTGAGGAGTACGGGTCTCATGACACGACATTTGAGGCGCCGGGTGAGGGATCGATAGCAGTACTGAGTAGCAGTGGCGACGTGCTACTCGAGCATCCCGTAGCTGAAGGGGATATTTGGCGGCTCTGCCGAGTAAAAGATGAGCCAATTCGGGATTGGGTAAAGCTCGCGGTTACCCGCGCGCGAGTTACTGGCGCACCCATTGTGTTTTGGCTTGATGAACAACGTGCCCACGATGCGCACTTGATAAAAAAGATAGAGGCCTACCTGCCCGATCATGACTTAGACGGCGTGAATCACAGCATTCTGCCGCCGACCGAGGCAACGAAATTCTCGCTACAACGCTTGCGTCGGGGCGAGGATACGATTTCGGTGACAGGCAATGTTCTGCGCGACTACTTAACAGATCTATTTCCTATTATGGAACTCGGTACCAGTGCGAAGATGCTCTCGGTAGTGCCGTTGATCAACGGCGGTGGCTTATTCGAAACCGGAGCAGGGGGGTCTGCACCAAAACATGTTCAACAGTTTGAGCAAGAGGGGCATTTGCGCTGGGACAGCCTCGGTGAATTCCTAGCTTTGGCAGCATCACTCGAGCACCTAGCTTATACCTACGACAATTCAGCCGCGCGGCTGCTTGCTGCTACCCTGGATGAGGCAATCGCTAAGTTCTTAGAAAGTAATAAGTCGCCCTCTCGTAAAGTGAATGAAATCGATAACAGGGGCAGTCACTTTTATTTGGCCATGTATTGGGCTGAGGCGATGGCGGCACAACAGAAAGATGCCGGGTTGAGCGACCGGTTCGCGCGCATGCATAAGCTGCTGGGGGAGAATGAAGCCGCCATTAACGACGAATTGATTTCGGCTCAAGGTGCTGCAGTGGATGTGGGCGGCTACTATGCGCCCGACAGTGAAAAAGCGAGTATCGCCATGCGTCCGTCGGCGATCTTTAACGAGATCTTGGCGTCGCTTTAGACCGATTCAGATCGACGTTGGCTTGCGGGCGATTGCATCGATGTTTTGTTTTGATGTTGGTCGTCCAGGCCTGTGTTCGATAGACCCGAGTGACGGGGCGCTTTCTTGGGTTTCGCCGAAACATGCTCTTGACTGGCTGCTGGCTTACTAGGATCTGTGTCTAGCAGAGAAGCGTCGCTAGGCCCACGGCTGCACTCTATTGGTGCCTGCCTAGGCTCGCAGCGGCGAATATTTTTTGCCTGCAAGCCTTTGTCGGTGTCTTCGATGTCAAACTCGACGTCTTCGCCCTCCACTAAGGTTTTATAGCCTTGCATGTCTATCGCCGAGTAGTGGGCGAACAGCTCGCTGTCGCTACCTTCTCTGATGACAAAGCCATATCCTTTGGCGCCACTAAACCACTTAACCCAACCTTTAGCCATTATTTCACTCCTCTACAACGGTAACCATCCGTCATAAGTGGTATTGAGTCAAGTCCTAGATGAAGGTTTAAGCTGTCTCGGTTGAGCGCTTTTTTGGCTATAAATTTCGCGATTTGTAGGACGCGTAATGCACACAAATTACACGCTATGATTGCTATTCTTCCCATCGTAAATGGACAGAATTTAGACGTGAATACAGACCCTAAATCAGTACGGTTTAAGCACCGAGCGAGCGCTGGCGATGACGGTGTCGAGGGCGAGCGGGACTTTGGCACGATCGCCGAAGTCGCAGAACCGGAGCTAAAGCGGCCGCCAATGTACAAGGTGATTTTATTAAATGATGACTACACGCCGATGGAGTTCGTCGTGCACATTCTGGAGAACTTTTTTGCGATGAATCGTGAAAAGGCGACGCAGATAATGCTGGTGGTGCACTCTGAAGGCGCTGCGGTGGTTGGGATATTTCCACGGGATATCGCGGAAACGAAGTCCGAACAGGTTAACGCCTATGCGCAAGAGAACAACCATCCGCTAATGTCTACGGTTGAAATGACGGATTGAAATTAGTGCGTTAGGACGCATTGTTGGGAGACGTGGAAGGTCGAGCGCGAGGTAAGTGCGTTTTGGGGCGACAGGTTATAAAGCAACGACCACGGTTGAACTATTGAACAGAAATATAAGAGCGAGCGCGCTCGAATAACGTTGAGTAAAAAATGCTGAGCAAAGATCTAGAAAAGTCATTGAATGGCGTCGCCCAGGAAGCAAGTATTAAGCGGCACGAGTTCGTCACAGTGGAACATTTGTTGCTGGCGTTGCTCGGCAACGATGAAGCGGTCAATGTGCTCGTCAATGTAGGGACCGACGTGGAACAACTGCGCGGCGAAGTCGAAAAGTACATTGACGATACAACACCGACTCTAGAAACCGGCGACGAAGAGCGGGGTACGCAAACGACGCTGGGATTCCAGCGGGTCGTGTCTCGGGCGTTGTTTCACGTTCAGTCCTCCGGTCACAAAGAGGTTACCGGTGCTAACGTGTTGGTTGCCATCTTCAGCGAGCAAGAAAGCCAAGCGGTCTATTTGCTGAAATCTCAAGGCGTTTCGCGAATCGACGTAGTGAATTTCATATCGCACGGGATCAGTAAGATTGATGATGCCGGGGAGCCAGAAGACGATGCTGAACTGGCGAATGCGGATGAGGGCGAAGGCGAACGACGCGCAAGTGCGCTGGAGTCCTTTGCCACCAACCTTAACGAAGAGGCCAAAGCCGGACGCATCGATCCGTTGGTGGGGCGTGACGAAGAGGTTGAACGCGCAATTCAGATCCTTTGTCGTCGCCGCAAGAACAACCCGTTGCTGGTAGGCGAATCCGGGGTTGGCAAGACCGCGATAGCCGAGGGTTTGGCGAAGCGTATCGTCGATGCTCAGGTACCGGATGTGGTTGCTGAAAGCACCATATACGCCTTGGATTTAGGCGCATTGGTCGCCGGTACAAAATATCGTGGAGACTTCGAAAAGCGTTTCAAAGCGGTTTTGGGCGAGTTGAAAAAGCAGCAAGGCTCGATTTTGTTCATCGACGAAATCCATACGATTATCGGTGCCGGAGCAGCCTCGGGTGGGGTTATGGACGCGTCTAATCTGCTGAAGCCATTACTGACCTCTGGCCAGTTGCGATGTATGGGATCTACCACCTATCAGGAGTTTCGGGGAATATTCGACAAAGACCGTGCGTTGTCGCGGCGGTTTCAAAAAATCGATGTCGTCGAGCCGGATATCGACGATACCTATCGTATCCTAAAGGGGCTGAAAAGCCGTTTTGAGGATCACTACAATCTGCGTTACACCGACAGAGCTTTGCGTACCGCGTCTGAATTAGCAGCGCGTTATATCAATGATCGGTTCATGCCGGATAAAGCGATAGATGTAATCGATGAAGCGGGCGCGGCACAGCAATTGCAGCCGCCGAGTCGACGGAAGAAAAGCATCGGGGTAACAGACGTTGAGCAGGTGGTAGCGAAGATCGCGCGCATTCCCTCTAGTCAGGTTACGGCATCGGACAAAGCGTCTCTGCGCGATCTCGACAGTAACTTGAAGATGGCCGTGTTCGGTCAGAACGAAGCCATCGACCAACTTGCAACGGCCATTAAGTTATCCAGAGCCGGTCTAAAGAGCGGCGAAAAACCGATAGGGTCGTTCTTGTTCGCGGGCCCCACAGGTGTTGGTAAAACCGAGGTGTGTAAGCAACTCGCTCACACTATGGGTGTTGAATTGCTGCGCTATGACATGTCGGAATACATGGAGCGGCATACCGTATCGCGGTTAATTGGTGCACCACCAGGCTACGTCGGTTTCGATCAAGGCGGTTTGCTGACCGAGGCAGTCACCAAACATCCGCACAGCATTGTGTTACTCGACGAGGTTGAAAAAGCTCATCCCGAAGTCTTCAACTTGCTGTTGCAGGTAATGGATCACGGCACGCTCACAGACAACAATGGGCGCAAAGCCGATTTTCGGAATGTCGTGCTGGTTATGACCACTAATGCTGGCGCTCAAGAGATGAACAGAGCCTCCATTGGGTTTTCCGAGCAAGATAATTCAACCGATGGGATGGAAGTTATAAAGCGACTGTTTACGCCAGAATTCCGCAACCGGTTGGACGCCATTGTGCAATTTAGTGCGCTGAACGTGGAAGTGGTTAAGACCGTGGTAGATAAATTCCTCACCGAGTTGCAGGCTCAGTTGGACGAAAAACGGGTGACGTTGGAGGTCGACGACGATGCACGCGAGTGGTTGGCGAGAGAGGGCTACGATGAAAAAATGGGCGCTCGACCCATGCAACGACTGATTCAGGAAAAAATCAAGCGGCCACTGGCTGAGGATCTTCTGTTTGGTGATCTAGCCAATGGCGGCGGCGTGGTGCGTGTAACGGTAGACGCAGGGGACCTCTCAGTCGAGGTCGAAGCGCCGGTAGAGGCCTAAAGAGAGGAGGCACTCAGCGGACTGCGGAACCGGCGCTAGTTCCTAAACGTGATACGGCCTTTAGAGAGATCGTATGGGGTGAGTTCAACCTTGACCTGATCGCCGGTGAGAATGCGGATGTAGTTCTTACGCATTTTTCCCGAAATATGCGCGGTAACGGTGTGTCCGTTTTCGAGCTCGACCCGAAACATTGTGTTAGGCAGGGTGTCAACCACCGTGCCGTCCATCTCAATCTGTTCTTCTTTTGGCATGCAACGCTAAGCTGTATTTTTGAAGGTGCGCATTGTGCCGTATCGGTTGCCCAATTAGAAGTGTGACTGAAGTTAGTCCAAACGTTTCCACTGGTTGTTTTGATACAACTCCGCTGGCCGAAAATCGGTCTTGTACGCCATCTTTGCACAGTCTTTTACCCAATACCCTAGGTAAAGATAGGGCAGATCCAGCGATCGGCACACTTCGATTTGCTGCAGGATGCTCAGCACGCCCAGACTGCGACGATCTTCACTGGGCTCGAAGAAGGTGTAAATTGCTGATAAGCCACTGAGTTGTTGATCCGTCACGGCCACACTGAGCAATCTTTTACCTTCGTATAAACAGATGAAAAAGCTCGCCGACCATGGACTCAGAAGAAATGACCGGAACTGGTCCTCGCTTGCTGGGTACATATCGCCGTCTGCGTGGCGCAAGCTGATGTAGCGTGCGTATAGATCGTAGTGTCTGCGGCTGAAGCGGGCGTCTTCAATCTCCAGTCGTAGATCCTGATTAGCTTTTACTATGCGGCGCTGGGTACGTCGCGGCTTAAACTCGGCAACTGGGATTCGAGTTGCGATGCAGGCAGTGCAGTTGTTGCAGCGCGGTTGATAAAGGTGACTGCCGCTGCGGCGAAATCCACGATCGGTAAGCGTCTGGTACAGATTCGAGCTGACGATGCGTCGCGGATCAACGAACAAGGTCTGAGCATCGTTCCTGGACAGGTATGAGCATGGGTGTGGTGGAGTCAGAAAAAACTGAATCTGCTCTCTGTGATCGTCTTGCATCAGGGGCTCTTGTTTGTGACTGTCTCTACCGTTGGGGTCAGGGTCGACCAAGACCAAGGCCCAATATTAGTCGGTTCATTGCGATTCGTCGCTAGACAGACTAAAAATTCGTCTCGCTCCATCGGCTGCACCCCCAGGGTCTGGAGGTGAGGGTTCATCATTTGGCAGTCTAGAAGCTGGTAGTCCCGTGCCGCGAGCTGCTGTTGAAGGTAGAAAAAAGCCACTTTAGAGGCGTCTGGCACTGCACTGAACATGGATTCGCCGAAAAACATTCGACCAAGGGCCATTCCGTATAGACCACCGACGAGCGAGTTGTCTTGCCAAACCTCGACGCTGTGCGCGATACCTTTCTGGAACAGTGCGTCATAAGCCGCTTGCATTCGTGGGGTTATCCAGGTGCCTTGCTGATCGGTTCTAGGCGCGGTGGCGCAGGCTCGTATAACGGCCTTAAAACTTGTGTCAACGGTTATCTGGAAAACGCCGCTGCGAATACGCTTGCGCAGGCTTCGGGTTATACGCATCTGCCCCGGCCTTAAAACCCCGCGGACTTTTGGGCTCCACCAATAGATTGGCTCGTTGTCGTCGTTAAACCACGGAAATATGCCGAAGCTGTACGCGGTTAAGAGCCAGTCGGGGGTTAAGTCACCTCCGGCAGCGAGTAATCCATCCGGTTCGTCTAACGCCAGAGTCGGATCGGGAAACTGCACGATAGACCGATTTAGGAAAGGTATTGCAGACACGCGAGCTTCAACGGCGTTGTTGCAGCTTGTTGTCAAACTGAGCTTGGTCGGCAGCCATTTGTTGTCCAGATCCGTGGGCGTGCCTCATTCTACGGCGACGAGTCTGGCTCTGTCCTGAGTTTCGATGAAATGTTTACAAATTGCGCCGGATGGCGATTTGTGAGTATTTCGGCGAATGCGTACACTGACCGCTACATCTCTCCGGAGCGTATTTTTGCCAGATTCTGCACCCAACCGATCAATTCCGTTTAAGGAAATGGCGCTGGTCCTGCTGGGTACGAGTGCGCTGTTTTTGTTTTTGGCGATTGCGTCGTATTCACCGAACGACCCGTCTTTCAACTTTACCGGTACGGGTGACGAAATTCGCAATTTGGTGGGAGCGAGCGGCGCATTTTTTGCCGACTTGGTTCTGCTTGTACTGGGTTGGGTTGCCTATTCAATACCGCTGTTGCTGACCCTGCTTGGTTTGCGTTTGCTGCGACACCAACAATCCACGTGGTCGCTTGTACTCTGGTGTGTTCGTGC
>DEBN01000026.1 GCA_002348825.1 Gammaproteobacteria bacterium UBA2955 | reverse complement strand
GAGACTATCAGAACCGCGAGTTACGGGATCACCCGTTTATCCGAAACTTTGCGTAAGTTTGTCGAGAGGCCTGTATAGAGATTGTGATTTAGACCATGCCGTTACCAGAGATTATTGCTACCGAAACGTTAGCCACCACTCGGTTCTTCAAAATAGAAGCGCTGGATCTGCGGTTCAGTAACGGCGTCGAGCGCCGTTACGAACGCCTGCCAGCAGGCGGTGCGGAAGGGGTAATTGTTGTGGCTATAAATGCTCGAGACGAATTGTTGCTTATTCGAGAATACGCCGCGGGTTTTCATGAGATGCTATTGACGCTGCCAAAAGGCTTGGTAGAGGCACACGAAAGCCTCGAAGCAGCCGCTAGCCGAGAATTGGCAGAGGAAGTGGGCTTTGGCGCCAAGCGCACCGAGTTGGTGAAGCGTTTGACGCTGGCGCCCGGCCATATGGGGTTTGCCATTAATGTGGTCTTTGCCACCGATCTGTATGCTCATCAGTTGCAGGGCGACGAGCCTGAACCCATTGAACTCGTGCCTTGGCCTCTGCAACGGCTTGACGAGTTGTTACACAGTGATGAGTTCTGCGAAGCTAGGGCGATTGCTGCACTGTCGTTATGCCGACCTTTGTTTTCGCAGCACCTGAAGGGCGCTGGCAACGCCACTAAACGAGATTCATAGCTATGATTAGCCCAACAACCCTCGCTCTCGCCAACGAGCATAATTCGCTACTCACGGATATTGTGCGCCGGGCGGGGGAAGCAATTTTACAGGTCTACAACACCGACTTTGCGGTGCAAACCAAACAAGACGAATCGCCGTTAACGCAAGCTGATTTAGCCGCCCACGGGGTCATCGTAGACGGTTTGAGCGAATTATCGCCGGGTATCCCGATTCTTTCTGAGGAGTCCGCGTTGCTCGACTTTGCCGAGCGCAGCCAATGGTCGCGCTACTGGTTAGTCGACCCGCTAGACGGCACCAAGGAGTTTGTAAATCGCAACGGCGAATTTACGGTCAATATCGCCCTTATAGAGAACCACCAACCGGTTCTCGGTTGGGTCGGTGTGCCGGTTCAAGGGCAGGTGTTTTTTGGTGATGTTGCGGCTGGAACAGCGTGGGTTGAAGATGCGCGAGGTCGAACCGCTTTGCGAGGTAAGCGGCGCCAAGATCATGATTCGCAATTAACCGTGGTCGCGAGCCGTAATCATGGTGGTGAGCGACTGGAGCGCTACCTGACAATGATTGGCGAGCAGTTTCCAGAGATGACCCGAACCCCAGTGGGGAGCTCACTCAAACTTTGTGCGTTGGCAGCCGGAGGTGCAGACATTTACCCGCGCTTGGGCCCCACGAGCGAATGGGACATTGGTGCGGCCCAGGCAGTCTTGTGCGCGGCCGGCGGTGGCGTTTTTTGCGGCGACGGCTCGGCGCTCACCTATAATGCAAAAGAGAGTATTTTAAATCCCGAATTTATTGCCGTTGCAGATGCTGACTTTCCTTGGCTGCAGGTACTGCCCGCGATGCCGCCACTGGCGGACGCATGACAGGCCAATGCTTTGCTTGGGGATTTGGAAATTGCGCGCGCAGTCGCCGCAACGACAGCGGTGTTAGCGATGGGCGACAGTTTTTTCGTGCGAGTGGATAGCGGAATCAGGAGAGACTGGGGGTTGGCCTCAGCTAGCCGAACTGCACGCTGTGTAATCGCCCTGCCGAGGAAATTAGCACTGTATATGCATACAGTCGCGGCTAGTGAGGGTTCAAAGAATACGGAAGATGCCGTACAAAAAGAAGAGGGTAAAAGCTTTAATGCAGGCGCTTAAAGTTTTTTTGTTGTGTGTCAGCAGGTTAGATGAACGCAATCCATAATATCTTCACTTTGTTGGGGTTTTGAGCATCTTCGTAATCAGCGTTTTGGTCGGTTGATCCGTTTTAAGGGGGGACAATGACTTTTGATCGCGGTCAGATACTGAAGCAAATAGATTCGGTATGCGGAGTAATTGAGCAGCATGCCGATTGGGCAGAGCAACATTGCCGTCTACATGATGCGGCCTTTCAGGCGCTGGTCGAGGCCCAGGTGCCCAGACTGTTTTTGCCTGCGGGCCTCGGCGGACTTGAGGTTGATCCAACAACGTGCGCGCTGGTTTGTGAAAAATTAGCCGGCGCTGACACCGCGGCGGCTTGGCATGTCATGGTCTTCAATGTCGCTCGATTGATGGCTGCGCAATGGCCTCTGGCATTGGTTGAGCAGCTTTGGGGCGATGATCCGGACACTTTGGTTGCCGCCAGCGGTCATTCGCCTTTGCACGCGTTGGCAGCAGCTGACGGGTATGTAATCAGCGGACGGCAACGGTTTGTCAGTGGTTGTGACCATGCGACTTGGTTGTTGTCACCGGTGATGCTCGATAACGCCCCCGCTATGGTGCTTTTGCCGCTGGCTGAGTGCGTAATCGAGCAGAATTGGGATACCTTAGGAATGCGCGGTTCCGGCAGCAGCGACGTGGTGGTGCCGGAAGTGAAAGTACCTAAGCTACAGCTGGTTATTCCGAATCCACAGGCAAGTGTAAATGAGCTGTACCAGGGCACCTTGTATCGCTGCCCGTCGAGAATTGTTTTTGCAACCTATGTCCCGGTTGCATTGAGTCTGGCGGCTCGCAGTCTGGACTTAGTTGCGGCCATGGTGGGCGATAAAACGCCGGGCGGCAGCGCGGGCAAACTGCGCGAGCGGGACATAGCGCAAATGCACTATGGCAAGGCATTGGCCCTTTACCGGTCAGCGCGTTTGCTGTTCTTTCAGGGTCTCGAGCACACCTGGGCGCGAGCTGTGGCTGGCGATGAGGCCAATGATGTGCAACGTGCGGACCTGTACCTAGCCGGCACGCACGCCGTGCAAGCCGGCGCCGAGGCGGTGCGGCACGCGGCGGATATTGCCGCCACCACAATGGTCACCAAGGGTGAAACGCTTGAACGCATCGGGCGCGATATGGAAACGTTGCGCCACCATGGCTTTGTCAATGAATCACGCTACGCCAGTGTCGCTCAGGTGCATTGGGGCGCAGAACTCGATTACCCGCAATTGTTGCGCTGACGCAGCTCAGAGGCTTGCAAGCCAATCGTCGTCCGAGCCTTCGTTAATGTGGGCGAACAACGGTGTGGAGATATAGCGCTCCGCGGTATCGGCGAGCATGGTCAAAATGACGCTTCCGGCTTCAGCATCTTCAGCAATTTTTAGCGCTGCATTCAATGTGCCGCCCGCTGAAATGCCGACGAATATGCCCTCTTCCTGACCCAGACGCAGTGAACACTGCATAGATTCGTCTTCGTTCACAGGTACGATTTGGTCGACGATTTCGCGATCTAAAACTTCCGGAATAAAGTCGGGCGTCCAGCCTTGGATTTTGTGTGGAGACCATTCTCCGCCTGACAACAGAGCCGCCTGTTCAGGCTCAGCCGCCACGATTTTTAGATTCGGGCGCGCCGCTTTGAGCGTCCGTCCAGCGCCGGACAGAGTGCCGCCGGTGCCCCATCCGGTGATCCAGTAGTCTAGCCGGTCGCCGGCAAAATCGCGCAAGATCTCCGGGCCAGTCGTACTCGCGTGATAGGCCGGATTTGCTGGATTCTGGAACTGCCGAGCGAGGAACCAACCGTGCTGTTGAGCCAACTCCTCTGCCTTGCGGACCATGCCGCTGCCGCGCTCTGCGGCTGGCGTTAGAATGACCTTGGCGCCTAAAGCGCGCATGACTTTGCGCCGTTCTATGGAGAATGTTTCGACCATGGTCGCAACGAAGGGATGGCCTAGTACCGCGCATACCATGGCTAATGCGATACCGGTATTGCCAGACGTGGCTTCAATAACTGTTTGCCCCGGCTGCAGAGCGCCGCTGTCTCGCGCGTCTTTAATAATCGCGTACGCAAGCCGGTCTTTGACCGACGCCATAGGATTAAATGACTCGACCTTAACGTACATGTCAACGTGGGAGGGTGCGATGCGATTCAGTTTAACGACGGGCGTATTGCCTATTGTCTGCAGAATATTGTCGTATCTCATAAGGACTCCATAAAGTTATTACAGTTGTTAGGTGTTGTCGTGCAGCGCTTGATGCCCGAGCAGGTTACGCAGATGCGCAATCAGCACGGCGATAACGCCGATTACGGTAAGCGCGACTTCAAACTCTCGACCCAGAAGGTGACTCACGGCTAACAGCATCAGGAGTAAACCTATGCCCCCGAGCACCAGGGTAAACGCGCTGCCCAAACGTCGATAGCCGCGAAGCAAAGCGACCGCACTAATGGGTATAGCGACACCGAATAGGATCCAATGAACGGTGGTCTCCGTCGCTTCAAGCCATTGACTTAAAGTGGGTGCCAGCAGTAACGCGATCGGTAAAGCGAGACAATGGGCTAAGCAGAAACCCGATAACCACATAGCGGCACGGTCCAGATAGTGGTGTGGCTGTGGGTTGGCTACTGACATGGCCTCGACAGAATTATTGGGCGCTTAACCTAGCCTTTCGTTATCCTCAAGGCAAGGACGAGACTGGTCTAGCGATATAACCGGGGTGCGCGGTGTCATTATCAGATCGACAGCTTTGGGATGCTCGGTACCGCCAGGGTGCCTACGCGAAGCGCTACTGGCCGAGTGCTTATTTGCAGCGCTGCATGGCGAAAATTTCGGTGCAGCAAACAGCCATGCGCGCGCTCGATGTTGCATGCGGGCGCGGACGCAATAGCATTTATGCGGCGCAGCATGGATTTATCGTGGATGCGGTGGATGTCTCGCCGGCGGCGCTTGCACAAGCCGCACAGGAAGCAATACGCAAAGGCGTGACGGTTAACTGGTGCTGTCGGAACGTGCAGGATTCTGCCGCCGTCGCGTGGCAGCCCCCGCACCAATACGGCCTGATTTTGTTGTTTCGCTTTGTGGCGTCGTCATTGTTACCGACGTTAGTCGATCATTTAGCAGTTGGCGGACAATTGTTGGTGGAGGAGCATCTGCAATGGTCGGGGCCTGAGAGAGTCAGTGGCCCCGCAAATCCCGCTTTTCGGGTAGCGCCAAAGTCGCTGAGAGAGGCACTATTGAAAAGTGGGCAGTTTTTGGAAATCATCGAAGAATTCGAGGGAATTGTCGAAGAACCAGACGGCAGTCAGGCCGCGCTGTCGCGCTTATGGGTGCGACGGCAGAAATAGGAACAACCATGCAAGAGCAAATTCCATCTATAAATTTGGCAGATTTTTTAGCTGGTGGCGTCAGCGCAATCGATCAGCGCGCATTAGCTCAGGCGTGCGAAGACCATGGTTTTTTTCTGCTAGTTGGGCATGGGCGCGATGAACTGGTCGCTCAGGTGTTTGCTCAGGCCGAAAGCTTCTTTGCGCAACCGTCGGCGATGAAACGCAGCGTATATAGAAACGAAAGTAACCCGTTAGGCTACTACGACCGGGAGCTGACGAAGCAGCGCCGCGATTTAAAGGAAGTATTCGACTTTAAAACCGGTGGGCATATTTCGAAGAATCCGCTGCGTCACAGTCGCTGGCCAGCGAAGCCTGAGCAATTACGCCCGGTGCTCGCGAACTTCTTCAGTGCATTTACCGAGATGTCGGAGCAGGTGATGGCAATGGTGCTGATGGCTCTTGGGTTACCGGAAACGGCTGCTCGCAGCACTGTCGCTGACAACTTTGGACTCAGTCACACCAGTGCAGCGCGACTAAATTACTACCCCGCAGAAGATCCGGTGGCGTTGCAGGAGCGTGATGAGCTAGCGCCGCTGGGAGACATGGCCCTGCACCATCACACTGATCCCGGGGCGATTACGTTGTTGTTGCAAGACGATCACGGCGGCTTACAGGCGCGATCGAAACGTTACGGATGGGTGGACGTGGCGCCAAAGCCTGGCACGATTGTTGTCAACATAGGCGATGTGTTGCAGGTATGGAGTAATGACCGTTGCATTGCGGGTTGTCATCGCGTGCTACCGGTTCGCTCTGCAGCGGGTCGCTACAGTGTGCCATTTTTCTTTCAGCCGAAAGTCGATGCGATGATCCAGCCTTGGGTGGCGGACCACGAGTCCCCACGCTACGAGGCGTTTTCGTGGCAGCAATATATTCGCGGTCGAGTTACCGATAATTTTGCGGACTACGGTGTCGAAGACATTCAGATTGAGCGCTATCGGGTGGCTTGATCACAAGAGCGAGGCTCGAGGCGTGCCGGCCAGCGCGGTACATAATTGCGGTCTTTGTGCAAAGGCGCTAGGTCCGTTCGGGCTGGCCATACCGAGCATAAAATATTCGTCGCATGAAAGTGGCGCATAGCGGCAGGCAAAGCGCGCGCTACCGCTTCTACCCCGGTTCTTTGGCAAAAACCACACAGCCAGCCGCGCCAAACATGCCGCCCACGCCAAGACACAATGAAATGTTTACATCGTTCACTTGCGCAGCTGCGGTCCCTCGAATCTGACGCACACTCTCCTGCATTGCATACATGCCGTACATGCCGGAGTGCATATAAGACAAGCCGCCGCCGTTTGTGTTCATTGGCAGGCTGCCGCCGGGCGCGGTGTTTTGTGCCCAGATGAAGTCGGGCGCTTCGCCGCGTTTGCAGAACCCTAAGTCCTCCAGCCCGTAAATAGGCAGGTGCGCGAAGGCGTCATAGACCATCAGATGATCCACGTCGCTATGGGTTATTTTTGCGTCGGCCATCGCCGCCGGTCCAGCGACGGAAAAGGCCCGAGATGAGGTCAGGTCCTGCATTTGGCTGATCATCGGCGTTTCCACACTTTCCCCTGTACCTGAGATGTATACCGGCGGTTGCGGGAAATCCTCAGCGCGATCCGCTCGGGTTAGAATTAGCGCCCCGCCGCCGTCCGTTACCAAGCAACATTCCAACAGATGGAACGGGTAGGCGATCATTTTTGAGGCCAATACATCCTCGACGGTGATGAGTTCTTGGAAACTGGCGCGAGGGTTCATGCTCGCCCATTGGCGCTGAACTACAGCGACCATCGCCAGTTGCTCGGGGCGCATACCGTAGTCTTTCATGTAACGTAGCACCGGCAATGTGAACAACGTGGGCGGGCCCATGGGGCCATAGGGCATTTCGAACTGGCCGCTTAAGGACGCAGGCGCGCGGGCAAAGCCCTCTCGACCGATGCCAGACCGACCGCTCTCACCGTGGGTGATGAGCACAGTAGAACACTGACCGCTGTTCAGCGCAGCAACCGCATGCCGCACGTGTAACATAAATGAGCAACCGCCGACCGCAGTACCGTCGACCCAGGTGGGCGTTATGCCCAGATAATGCGCGAGATCTGTGGGCCGACTCCCGGCGGTGGCGATGCCGTCAATGTCCTTGGCCTTCAACCCAGCGTCGGCCATGGCATTTAGCGCGGCGTCGGCGTGCAATTGGATCTGGCTTAAGTCGGGAATTTTACCGAGTTGGGTGGTCTCGGCTGCACCAACGACCGCCACCCCCGTCATGATGATGCTCCGGTTGGGGTAAACATGGGCAAGTGAATGTCACTACCCGTGTCTTCGAAAGTAACCTGCAGGGGCATGTCGAGTTGCAGCGCCTCCGGTGTCTGTTCGCAACCGACAATATTCGACATCATGCGCGGTCCCTCTTCCAGCGCCACCAATGCGATAGCGTAGGGGCCATCAAAGGCTTTATGTGGGCGGTGGTTGATCACGTAGCTCTCAAGCGTGCCGCGACCACTGGCGACTAAAATGCGCACGTCGCGACTGCTGCATTGTGGGCAGAACGGTCGCGGCGGGAAGTAGGTGTGTTGGCAATCCGAGCATTGCTGCAAACGTAATTCGCCATCGCGGGTGCCGTCCCAAAAATGCTGAGTTTCAGGCGTGGGCACAGGTAAAGTGCGAAGAGATTCAGTCATGTTGTGCTCCCTACGTAAACTTTTAGTATGTCGGATCAGGCGGAGATGACCAAGCCTCAGCGGCTTGCTATGGTCAACGCCAGACAGATAACGAATGGGGAATACGCATGCGCGTACACGGCAGTTGCCATTGTGGACATATTACGTTTACCAGCGAAGCTGAGCCCGAACGCACAGTGGTGTGCCATTGCCGTGACTGCCAAGTGATGTCGGGCGGCCCCTACCGCAGCATTGTTGCGTCTGACGAAGCCAGCTTTGAATTGCTCAGCGGCGAGCTGACGATTTACCACAAGGTCGGTGACAGCGGTAACGGCCGTGAACTTGGATTTTGCAATCGATGCGGGTCGCACATTTACGCGACTTCGGAGGCCGGTGGCCGCACCGCACGATCGTTGGGACTGCGTACCGGAGTGCTTGCTGAGGCCGCTGAATTTGTGCCGAAATTTCAAGTATGGTGCGATTCGCGGCTGCCCTGGGTGACTGAATTTAACGCGCTGCCGGGCAAGCCTAAGCAATAAAAGATGGCGGTTTTGTACAGCTTTCGACGCTGCCCTTACGCCATGCGCGCGCGCATGGCGCTGGCGTGGTGTGGCGTTGGGGTAGAACTGCGCGAAGTGCTTTTGCGGGACAAACCACCGTCGATGCTTGCGGTATCGCCTAAGGCCACGGTGCCGGTTTTGATTTCTGAACAAGAGGGTGTACTCGACGAAAGTTTGGACATTATGTTGTGGGCATTGCTTCGTCATGCTCCACATACATGCGCATTGGGGGGCGGGGTTGCGGATCAGTGCGCACTTATCAACGATTTTGATCGGCGCTTCAAGCCGCCATTAGATCGCTACAAATACCATTCCAGCGACAGCACACTACCGGCCAGCTATTTCCGGGACCAGTGCGCCGAATGGCTGCGTAGGTTGGATACTATGCTCGTACAGCATGTGTATTTACTCGGGTCCGAGCCGCAGTTACTGGACATGGCGTTGTTGCCATTTGTCCGTCAGTTCGCGCATGTTGACCGCGATTGGTTTGGCAACGCACCTTATAAAAATTTACAGCGCTGGCTCCACGCTTGGTTAGAGCATGAGCTGTTCACATCTATAATGGGTAAATATAAACCGTGGCAGGAGGACACAGAGGGCGTCGCCTGGTCGCCACAACTGTCGTTCGTTACCAACTGAGGGAGAGAGATATGCAGCAGTGGATAATAGGAATTGTTAGCTCGGCCGCAGTGCTGCTGCTGGCTTGGGGCGTGTCCATAGCGGGCGCCGATCAGGGCAAACAATACGCGGACGTCGCGGTATTCGTTTGGTGTGGAATCTTTGCCTTTGGCGTGCAGTGGTTATTGTTTATCCACGCGTGGCTTGCGCACACGGAAAAATTTTTTGATCTAGCGGGCAGTCTGACCTACATGACGGTATTTATTGCCGCTGTATTGTTAAGCGCCGCGTACGATCCGCGGTCGCTTATTATCGCCGCGGCTATTATTGTTTGGGCGTTGCGACTGGGCCCGTTTCTTTATTTCCGTATTAAAAAGGCGGGTGGTGACAGGCGCTTTCATTCTATTCGCAATTCGTTCCCAACTTTTTTTATGACTTGGACTCTGCAGGGTTCTTGGGTCTATCTCACCAGTTGTGCCGCGTTGGCCGCAGTAACTTCGTCCAGAACGGCTGAGCTGGATGTGCTGTTTTTTGTTGGGCTGGGAATTTGGTTATTTGGATTTGCGATTGAGGTTGTCGCGGATCGGCAAAAAACCGCATTTCGCGCCGAGCCAGAAAACGCTCAACGGTTTATCCAAAGCGGTCTGTGGGCGTGGTCTCGGCATCCGAATTACTTTGGTGAAATTGTCTTGTGGGCGGGCATTGCAGTAATGGCTTATCCAGCGTTGGCGGGCTGGCAAATATTGACCTTGTTCGCGCCGCTATGGGTGTTGTTGCAGATGACGGCGATTAGCGGCACGCGCATGCTCGAGGCGCGGGCAAACAAGACCTGGGGCCACGATCCAGACTATCAGGCGTATAAAAAGGCGACCCCTTTGCTGATGTTGTGGCCGCCACGCAGGCCGACAGCCTAAACTAAGGCGCGGG
>DEBN01000123.1:5239-8007 GCA_002348825.1 Gammaproteobacteria bacterium UBA2955 | reverse complement strand
AATTGGCGGGCGAACCGCGCTACCCCCAATCTACTTTTGTCGGTGGATTAAAGACCCTGCCGATCCGTTATCGCATGAAGTGAGCGACGCCAAGATTCGGTAACGCTTTGACAATCAGTTCGTACATTCGAAGCGAACCGGTTGTGGCTATGCTCGGTTCCCTAGCCGTGTGCTGGCGTGCTACATTTTGCGCTATAAGCCCATAAGGAGTGAGTCATGGCAGAAGCGGTGGATTATAAGCAGATCGGCACTCGACCGGTGCGTCCGGATGGCCTTGATAAGGTGACGGGTCGCGCGCAGTTCGGTGCGGACACCGTGCTGCCCAATATGATCCATGGCAAAGTTCTGCGCAGCCCACACGCCCACGCCAAAATCGTCAGTATTGATGTCACCGAGGCGCTCGCCATTCCTGGAGTTTTTGCTGCGATCAGCGGTGCCGACTTTCCCGGTGGCGGTATCGAAGGCGAGGTTGGCGGCGAGGGCGGCGGTACGTTAGATGATGTGGCGAAGAATGTGATGGCTCGGGACAAAGTGCTGTATCACGGCCATGCGGTTGCAGCGGTAGCGGCAGCAACGCCGATGGCGGCTGAGGCGGCACTCGACGCGATCAAGGTGGAATACGAACCCTTGGCCCCGGTGCTGAATGTGCTGCAGGCCATGCAGCCAGATGCGGTGTTAGTGAATGAAGATAATTACACCAATTTACCGAAAAAACCTGAGCACCCAAGTAATGTGGCGAATCAGGGTCGCTTAGAACGGGGCAGCCTGGAAGAGGGCTTTTTGGCGGCGGACGTGGTTGTGGAACGGGAGTTCAAGTGCCCCATGGCGCATCAAGGCTACATTGAGCCGCAGGCATGTGTCGCCAGCATCGATGAGCAGGGGCGCGGTACGGTGTGGTGCTCTACTCAAGGGCATTTTGAATTTCGCGCCGCAACTTCAAAAATGCTGGGTAAAGATCTTGCCGACCTAAAGTTTGTGCCGATGGAAATTGGCGGAGGTTTTGGCGGCAAGACCGTGGTATATCTCGAGCCTTTGGCTGTCATGCTGTCGGAGAAAGCTGGCCGGCCCGTGAAAATGGCGCTGAACAGAGAAGAAGTGTTTCGCGCCACTGGCCCGGCCTCGGCCTCGGTGGCTCGAATCAAAGTTGGCGCGAAGCGCGACGGCACCATCACCGCCGCCCATGCCTGGATCGCCTACGAAGCGGGTGCGTTTGCCGGTGCTCCGTATATGCCCGGCGCGATGGCTATCTTTGCCCCATACCAGCTGGAAAACTTCTTGGTTGAAACCTTCGATGTTTTAGTCAATAAGCCTAAGGTCGCTGCTTACCGTGCACCAGGGGCACCGCAATCTATGCATGCCTTTGAGTGTGCGTTGGACGAAATCGCGCAACTGTTGAATATGGACCCCATCGATCTGCGGCTGCACAATGCGGCGGACGAGGGCACCCAAGCGCCTTATGGACCGAAATTCCCACCCATCGGCTTCAAGGCGTGTCTGGAGGTGGCTAAGGCTCACCCGAATTACTCTGCTCCGGTGCCAGAAGGCGCGGGTCGGGGCGTCGCCGCCGGGTTTTGGTTTAATGTGGGCATGCAGTCCAGTGCAGAGGTTCATATCAACGAAAATGGCACGGTGATGGTGGTGGAGGGCAGCCCAGACATTGGCGGGTCGCGAGCGTCGATGTGCTTGATGGCGGCGGAAACATTGGGCGTAGATTATGAACGGGTACGTGCTCAAGTTGCCGACACGGAAAGCACCGGCTTCTGTAACGTTACGGGTGGCAGCCGTACGACCTTTGCTACGGGTATGGCGGTCACTCAGGCGTGTGAAGACGTTATTGCGGAATGCAAAAAGCGTGCGGCGATGACCTGGGGGCTGGACGAGGATCAGGTGGAGTGGGAGGACGGACAGGCGGTGCCGGGTCCCGGGGTAAACGCTGATATCAAACCTTTAAGTCTCGCTGATCTGGCGGGCAAAGCGGCTAAAACCGGTGGACCTATTCAAGGTCGAGCATCGCTCAATGCCCAAGGCGCGGGTGCGAGTTTTTCGGTGAATTTCGGCGATCTGCGTGTAGATCAGGAAACCGGAAAGGTCGATGTGCTCTCGTATACCGCTGTGCAGGACGCTGGCAAGGCCATTCATCCGGCTTATGTGGAAGGCCAAATGCAGGGCGGCGCTGCGCAAGGATTGGGATGGGCGCTGAATGAGGAATACATCTTTAACGACGCGGGAGTATTAGAGAACCCAGGTTTCCTAGACTATCGGATTCCGGTTTGTTCCGATCTGCCCATGATCGATACTGCGATTGTTGAAGTCCCGAATCCAAGCCACCCCTATGGTGTTCGCGGGGTGGGTGAAGCGCCCATTGTTGCGCCCCTAGCGGTCGCCACCAATGCGGTATCCCGCGCGATCGACAAGCGCCTCAGCGACCTGCCGCTCTCGCCGCCGAATGTGTTGGATGTCATCGACAGCGAATAAAAAGTCGCGCTAGCAATGGCTCAGGTGAACCTGCCCGCCGAGTGGATGGCTGTTACTGGCGGCCAGCACAGGTTGCAGATAACGGCAGAAAATTACCGTGATCTACGCGCGAGGCTGATCGAACGTTGGCCTGAGCTCGCGAGTACCATAGACCGCTTCGCAGTCGCTATTGATGGGCAGATTTATCAGGACGCATTTATGGAGGGGCTGGCCCCAACGAGTGAGGTGTTTTTTATGCCGCGCATCGAAGGCGGTTAGTAAAGAGACCGCGGTATGAGCCGCTACGGTGCCTG
>DEBN01000123.1:0-4898 GCA_002348825.1 Gammaproteobacteria bacterium UBA2955 | reverse complement strand
GCTAAATGCAAGCTTGCGCCAGCGTGTTTGCCACTGCAGCGATGTCTTCTGGCCAAGCCTCGGTCTGCTGTGTAAATCCTGTGAGGTCGCCTGCGTAAAGGTCGCGCAGTGCTTCCTCGTAGCCGGGCAGGTCCCCCGCCATAGCCTGACAAAACCGATAGGCTTTTTGTTGAGCTTGGTGTTTTGCGAATTCGCGCTGGCGCGCCGGATCTTTGCGTGCAGCCGAAATGAGCTTGCGCAGGGTTACCGAAGCGCCGCCGGGTTGTTGCGCTAACCACTCCCAGTGTCTGGGTAATAGCGTAACTTCGCGGCCCACCACACCAAGTTTTGGTCGCCCTCGGCCGCGTGCGGGCGGCGTCGAGCTTTGTGGATAGTGGTCGATGCGACGCGCGACGTCATCTGCGCTGCCACTCAGGTCGACATCGACGACGCTGAATGTGCTCTCATCGAAGATAACCACGCCCGCTTGATGCAGGTGCGCGTGGGCTGCCAGCGCGGCCTCGCGTAGGGTGCCACGCGCCAGTCGGCGGCTGGGGCTGAATGTTACGTACATCTGGTCCTGATCGTGCTCGAGAGGGTTAATATTACCTTGGTAAAATTATCGAGCAACTGTCAATGTCAGTTGTGCGTATTTTCCTGGCGCCGTCAGCGCGTTCTCGACCACGAAGGGCAAATCGAGCGTGCGCAATTTTTTACCTGGTTTGATCTGCACGGTGATTTGCCCGTGAGCGGGTACAGTGATCCGGTCGGCGCTGAACATGAAGGTATAGTCACCGTTATAGCGCAATTCAAACGCTGCATCGGATGCATTGGATAACACCACCTCTGCTACCGCAGTACCATTGAGGTAGCGCAAGGTCGAGACGCTTAAACTTGCCTGTAAGAGGGGTTGCAGATGTTGCTCGCGTCCGATTAACAGGTTGCGAAACCACACCACCGTGCGGCCAGCGAATAGTGCGTCTTTGATCGCGCCAGCAGTTTTCGCCTTGGCGAACACTAAGGTAACGGGTCGATGACCGCCCTCGTGGGGTTTGTAATCCCAGTCGATAAGATCGTGAACATCGGATACGCCAATTAAGGTCAGGTCGTTATCCAGAGCGATTTGCAATGCCTCTTCGGAGTAAGTCTGGCCGTTGGCGATTTCTATGCCGTGCAGCAGTCCATCGCGCGCGTTGGCGGCGTGAAAGTCATTAATGCGTGCGATACCGTCGGGCGACTGGCGAGTCCAGTAGGGGTGGTTCCAGAACATAAATGCATTCTGCGCGTGTGCCGCCTTGATCGCCTCCTGTGCCGGCCATTTTCGCGCGGCTCTGGAGAATGCCGCGCTACTGGTGCTGTCGCTGGGTGGGTTTTCTATCTTCAATAGTTTGTTGGCATCTTCGATAAACACGGCGTTGATGTGTCCCGCAGGGTAATCCCGGGTAATTTCACTGCCGCGAATGACGATCAGATCTGTTTTCTTGGCCGCATCTGCCGCGATGTCATAGGCTCGATTGCGATCCAGATGTGGAATGTCACGCAGGTGGGGTTGATATTCCAAATGCTCGGTAATAGCCAGCGCGTCCAGTTGATCGCGTAGGGCCTCTTCTACCCGGGTTTTGGGCCACACATGGCCGTCGGAAAAGACGCTGTGGGTGTGCAAATCCACCACCAGCGTCTGATAGTCAGCGGTATCGGGAAATTCAATCGCCCGCGCCTGATTAGCTGCGATGCTGGCGTTGCCATGGGCATGGGCTGACCCTGCAAACAGTAGACTGGCCACAAGCATAGTGCCGTGGGCTAACCGAGCAACCGTTAGCCGTATCGTTATCATAAAACCTCCCACTAAATCCCCTCGTGAACTGGTCCGGAGTCTACGCCAAATTCTGCTTTTTGTTCGTCTTCGGGGTCTCGCGAGCACGCATGACAAACACGATCAACGGGATATACAGGGCGAACGTGAACCAGTACGGCAGATCCGGCTGTATCTGATAAAAAAAACCGCCGATTAGTGGGCCAATGGTGAATCCTAGTGGACCGCAGGAGCCTGCGACGCCGGCCACCGCCCCCTGTTCTTCAGCGGTTACGGCCATGGAGGCGCCGGCCATAAAGGCTGGACCTGCAAGTCCCATACCGGCACCTTGCAGCAACATCGCGACAACAAGCATCGTTTTGGTTTCGGCCATTGCCAGACAAGCGAAGGCCACCGCCAATATGGGCATAGCGATGCGTAACCACTGTATAGGTCGAAGATTAAGGCGCTGCATCAAGCCGATCTGACTGATCAGTGATGCGGCCGCGGATAAGCCCATCGCCATCCCGAAGGTTTGGGCGGTCGCTACTGCGCTCAGCTGCAATACGTCTTGAAAGCGAAACGCCAGAGTTTGTTGCACCAGCGCCATGCCAATGAACATCATGGCTCCAACTATGATGTAGGGCAAAATCCGTGGGTCAAAATAGCTGAGCTTAATGCTCGGCTGACCGCGCGATAATTTTGGCTGCGGGCTGTTTGGCAGGAACAAGATAACGAATACCGCGGTGGTGACCGCCAGTGCTGAAGCGACCCAAAGCGGCGTCAGCAAGGTTACACCTGCAAGCAAGCCGCCTAAGGCCGGGCCGAGTATGCCTCCAAGGTTGTTCGCTGCGCCCACTGCCCCCATGCCTTTTGTGCGGGTTTTAAGATCCGTGACATCGGCCATGTAGGCGCTGCTCGCAGGCATGATCGCGGACATCACGCTTGCGTGCAGCACACGCGTCAGCATCAGTAGCAGATAGGCGCTGAGTGGCAAAAGCGCACCGATGAGCGCGGCGTGAAATACGCTGGCAAACAAAAAGTTGCCGCAGGCGTAACCCAGTAGGCCAAGAATCATTACCGGTTTGCGTCCCCAGCGATCGCTGAGTCGCCCCCAACGTGGACTCGCCAAAAATACGGTGAGTGACGATGCAGCGATCACTGAACTTATCTGTAGTTCGCTGAGACCAATTTGCCGGCCTAGCGGCCCGAGGATCGCAAATAACACCGTGAAGCCGAAACCAACCGCAACGAGGGCGAGTAAAAGGATAGTGCGTGCAAATCTATACTGTCGTGCCGGTGTCTCGATCAATGGCGTTTGCTCATGGTGGGCGGGTAGAATGCCAATCGACCATTGTAGCCGAAACCGCTAGGACAACTGCGGATAATGAGGGCGTTTCGATTAACACCGAGAAAACAGATCGCACGTTGCGCCGCGAAAGAAGTCAGGCGACCCAGCGTATCGTCGTGCAGAGAAATCGCTGGCGGCGTATGGCGCGAACCATTTTGCTAGGCACCACCGCTGCGTTGGCCGGGGTGGTTTGGATTGCGCAGCAGTATGGCGTTGCTGTGTCCGACAGTTTGGCGTTCTTGGGCAGCAGTGTGCTGTTCGTGCTGGGCCTTATAGGCTTGGCATTAGGGGTGGCTACGCTACTGTGGCTGGCGCGCAAAGTGCTGGGACGCTAGGGCGACTGCTTATCCGCGTAATGGTCGCATTAGCCGATCGCTGCGTGGCAGATAATAGTTATCCGCATCGACGCTGAACGCCACTGAACTCGCGCGCCCCAAGATGGCGGCCCGCGCCACGAAGCCGATGGCTCGGTAATCGCCACTGTTGTCTCGGTTGTCCCCCAGCATGAGGTAATAGCCGTCTGGTACGGTTACCGGTCCAAAGTTGTCCGTAGCCCATGCAGGCTTTTGCTTGAACAACATAATCGGCCGTTTTTGACCCAAGGCGGTTTCGCGAACGATCTGGGTATGACTTAGAGGACGAACCAGTTCGTCCGGCAACAATTGGACGGACTCTGCCGTGTATTCAGCCATTTGGCCATTAATGTTGAGTCGGTTTTCGCGCAAGCTTATGGTATCGCCGGGTAGCCCGATGACGCGCTTTATCATCAGACGGCCATCCTTGGGGGATTCAAAAGTAACGATGTCTGAACGTTGCGGATCGGCCCACTGGGTTACGCGGATAAAGGTGAAGGGCACGCGCAAGTCGTAGGCCAATTTATTCACAATTACTCGATCGCCGATCAATATCGAAGGCAGCATGGAACTGGAGGGCACATGATTCCAGTCTGCTATGGCTGAGCGAAAGATCAACATGAACACCACGAAACCCGCAAATCCGCGCCAGTCCCGCCAAGTTTTAGCAAGGCGCCCAGATTCGGCGAGTTCCGACTCAGGCTTAATGTTAGGCACGCTGTTGCGCGTCCATCGCGGCCAGTTGCTCAGGGGTTGCTTCGAGCTGATGATTCGCCTTCCATTCGGCGTAGCTCATCTGATAAACCGTTTCTCGAGCGGCTTCCATACTTACGTCGAGCTCGAGCTCATCGGCAGCGGCCTTGTACCACTTGGACAGGCAGTTGCGACAAAATCCGGCGAGAATCATAAGGTCGATATTTTGTACGTCTTTGCGTGAGTCCAGATGTGCAATTAGTCGTCGAAACGCCGCTGCCTCAAGTTCGGTTTGCTGTTGTTGGGTAAGCGCATCCATAGTCTTAGGTCCTAGTTAGCGGGTGAAGATCCATTCGTCGTCGCTGCTCAAAGCGTCGTTAATGGCATATCCGTCGATATCAAATTGGCGCAGCTGTGCGGGTCGCGTAATGCGGTTGTCGATCATATAGCGCGCCATCAAGCCACGGGCTTTTTTTGCCGCAAAAGACACAAAGCGGTATTGGCCATTGCGCTGTTCTTTGAAATTAATGGTCAGAATGCGGCCATCGATACCCTCGGGGTGAATAACCTGATAGTACTCGTTGGATGCGAGATTAATCAGCACCTTGCTGCTTTGCTCGGCCAACGCTTTGTTTAGGTTGTCGGTAACTTTGCGGCCCCAAAATTGGTAGAGGTTGCTGCCACGTTGAGTGGCCAGTCGGGTGCCCATCTCCAGTCGATAGGGTTGAAT
>DEBN01000024.1 GCA_002348825.1 Gammaproteobacteria bacterium UBA2955 | reverse complement strand
CCCGTTTCCAGCTGATCAAGCAGTAGCTCAGACCAGCATGCACTGCCCCCGGGGGGTAATTGACCCAGCGGTCGAAGTCAGCGACATTGCGCCCATAAACTTACGGGTAATTAAGCCTTGGTTGAGCAATATTATCGTCAACGAATAGGTTGGTGATATGAGACAAATAATCGAGTTGCTAAAAGATCCAGAAGGTTGTCGCCAGAAAAAATGCAGAGAATTTTTGGTGGACGAGTCGCACAACAGGGGTAGTTCATGAAAACATTCGGTCTACGCAAGCGGCTTGAGCACTCGATCAGAGTGCGCCTTGGTCGCGCCTACCGGCCGCCGAAGATTCACAATCTGGGTGCGACAATGTTTGGCGGCGAGGGCTACGGGGCATGGCCTTGTTTAGCGCAGCGGCTTAATAGACACAGCGTTGTGTATTCTGTGGGTATAGGGTTCGACACCGGATTCGATCGGGCATTGATCGAGCGCTTCGGGCTGGTAGTTCACGGGTTTGACCCGACCCCTAGAGTGGTGGAGTGGCTGCAACAATGCCCTCAACCGGCAGCCTTTAAGTTTTATCCGTTGGGGTTGGCGTGGATGGAGGGTGAATTGTCGTTTGCGGCCCCTACCCATGAAGGTGCCGTTTCGGGGACGGTAGTCCCCGAGGCGGTTGTTGATCGAGAAACGGTGATGGTGCCGGTTTCGAGGCTGTCTACGATCATGTCCAAATTGGGTCACGACCGACTGGATGTGTTGAAGATCGATATTGAAGGTGCAGAATACGCAGTGATAGATGACATGTTGCAGAGCAATATTTTGCCCGATCAGTTGCTTGTGGAATTCCACCATGGCAAGCGGCGGAAGGGAAAGTTTCCCGTAAGCGCCACTAGGCAGCGCGTCGATGCTTTGATTGCCAAGGGCTACAAAGTCTTCTGGGCGAGCAGCAGCGGCCGAGAAATCGCCCTAGCGTTGGCATAGGTGCCGCGGCCACTAATCCGCCATAAATATTTCGCAGCAGCGCTGTTCAGCCATTGGGTCATTCCACACCAAGCGCTCGAGCACAAGAGATCTGTTGAAGGCTTCAAAGTGATCCATCATATATTTGGCCACTGCGGTTTCGAACAGGCGTAATCCTTCGAGCACGCTGGGAGCGGTAATACGAATCTCGATATCGAAAGGTTCGATGGGCAATTCGTCTATATCGAAACCCCAAAGATCACACATCGAGTACATCACAGGGTCGACCGGACGCCATGCCAGGTCGTTTGCGCTAACCAAGCCGCCCTCATCAGGGAGCCAGCGCCAGGGTTGATGTTTCATCGGCATCTCTAGGTCGGTGTACTCTTGTCTAATAGTGCACGGTTTCAGGCGACAAGACTAATAAATGTCCAAATAAAACATTACTAAAAATTAGACAATGTGCAGGCGGTACAAGATTATCGGCGTAAAACAAGTTGGGTAAATACCGTGCTGACTCCTGGATCCACAAAGCAGTTCGATTTCGATGATGGTCAATCGCCATTGTTGCCATTGCATCCCACGCGGGATGCCGGTCTGGCGATACTAAGTAAATTCTTACCGAAGGCCGGACGGCTCTATCAGGCGCATCGCAACGAGGATTGCGGGCAGGACAGTCATCACAACGTATCGCGCTTATCCCCCTATCTCCGCCGACGCTTAGTTACTGAGCAAGAGGTTTTGTCAGCCGTGTTAGCCCGGCACAGTCCGGCGGCTGCCTTTAAATTTGTCCAAGAGGTGTTTTGGCGCGCCTACTGGAAGGGCTGGCTCGAGCATCGCCCACTGCTCTGGTCTGCCTACCAGCAAGATTTGTGCGAGGTGTTTGAGGCGGTCACAGAGAAGAAGGCGGACCGTGAAAATTATCGCAGAGCGGTAGAGGGGCGTACTGAAATTCAGCCTTTCAACGGCTGGGTCTCGGAGCTGCAAGAAACTGGTTATCTGCACAATCATGCTCGTATGTGGTTCGCCAGCATATGGATCTTTACCCTCGGCTTACCATGGCAATTGGGTGCCGACTTCTTCATGCGCCATCTTTTGGACGGCGATCCCGCCGCCAACACGCTGGGCTGGAGGTGGGTCGCGGGATTGCAAACACAAGGAAAAGTTTATCTGGCGTCTGCCGCTAATATCCGTAAAAACGGCGCCGCCCGCTTAGGTGCGAGCAGCGACCATGATAGCGGTCTCGCACGCTTGGCGACCTCTGCTCAGCCGGTTTCAGAGTCCCTCTCTTCGACTGCTTTGCAGAAGCAAACGGTTGCTTGGCCCCAATCCTTCGCACGGCACGAAGACCCGGCCATGGAAAGAGCCTTACTTATGACGGACGACGACCTAGCTCTGGATCTGCCATTCCAACCTGCCGGGGTGGTGGCATTACCGCTATCCTTGCGCAGCGGCGTTGCTGAAACCTCGCCGCTTGTGCGGACATTTGGTAGAGGCGCAGTGGCCGATGCGGTGCGGCGGGCGGAAGCGAGCTACGCAACGAGTGTGCGTGTTCCGAGTTTGCAGGCGAACGAATTAGACGACGTGGTTCGCTGGGTTGAGACGCACGGCTTTAAAGAATTGGTTAGTGCCTATGTTCCCAGCGGTGATAATCAACAGACGCTCGCGCTGTTGCAGACTCGATTGGCCGCTCGAGGCGTACGCTTGACCGCTTTCGTACGCGACTATGACCGTCTGGTATGGCCCCATGCGCAAAAGGGCTTCTTTCAGTTGGGCAAGCGCATCCCCGATTTGTTGGCAGCGCTGGGCCTAGATCGACCATCGGCAACAGAGCCTTCAACTGGTGATTGAGGATCTCGACGAGCAACGCTTTCAAGCTGCATGCGGCTGGTTTACGACGCTGCCTAATTATATGTTTGCTGCAGATCTCAGTGCCGCGCTGCTGGCGTTCGCTTATCGGCAGCCCGACATTGACCAAGTGGACCGCGCCGTGCGTATGGTGCTCACCTATCAGGGTTCGTTGCTCGAACCTTTAACTCCGGTCGACTTCCTGGCCTTTGCCGAGCAGTGCTATATCGGTGCCGTGCCCGAATCGATCCATAAGTTCCTAGATCGGGACACGACCCATTAAAAACTGGTGTAAATGAGCGAGGCTGTCGCGAAAAAGTGGTAAAACACTATCTGGTAGACGAAGCAGACTAGGGGAGCAGTTATCGCGGCGACAATTAATCGCCGGCGTCTCATGCAGGCGGCCGGAGCAACGCTTGGGGCGTTGTCATTGCGGGGCGCGGTTGTCGCTGGCAGCGAGACCGTCTACTTCACCCATGGCGTGGCAAGCGGCGATCCGATGGCAGATCGGGTCATTCTCTGGACTCGAGTATTGCCTGGCTTAGAGCAACATAGGCACGTTGAAGTCGTCTGGCAGGTCGCGCTGGACAAGCAGTTTCGGCAGGTTGTTGCCTCGGGAACTGCGCACACAAACGCTGCACGAGATTACACACTGAAAGTTGATGCCTCGGGGCTGGCATCCGACGGACGCTACTTTTATCGTTTCTTAGCGGACGGTCGCGTCAGTCCGACTGGACGTACCAGAACGCTGCCGCAAGGCGACGTCGCCTCGTTCCGGTTGGGTATAGCGTCATGCTCCAACTACCCCCAGGGTTATTTCAATGCCTACCGGCACATGGCCGAAAGCGATTTGGATTTAGTCCTGCACCTCGGCGACTACATCTACGAGTACCCCGAAGGTGGCTATGCAAACCCCATTGCGTTGGAACAATTGGGTCGTCACGTCGAACCCCTAGGTGAAACCCTAAGCCTCGAAGATTACCGCATGCGCTATGGCCTGTATCGCACCGACGCCGATTTGCGTTTGTTGCATCAACGCCACCCGTTCGTATGTGTTTGGGATGATCACGAGATTGCGGACAACACTTGGCGCCTTGGGGCTGTCAATCATAATCCGGGAGAAGGGGATTTCCTGCAGCGGGTACGCGCCGCTCGACAGGCGTACGACGAATGGATGCCGATACGGACCAGTCCTCAAGGCGATCAAGGGCCGATCTATCGCTCGTTTGAAATTGGCCAGCTCGCGGACTTGGTAATGCTGGATACACGGCTGCACGGGCGTGATAAGGGTTTTGAGTATGCCTCAGATTTGCCAATGCGCAGTCAGGTTTTTGACGTATCCGAACCTGTTAATGTTCGAGCGATCTCCGATGCCGAAGCTGCGGGATTGCCCGCCGCGTCACTGCAACGGCTCAACATTCCGTTTGATACGAACTCCGGTGCAGCGAAACCGATACTCGACTACAACACAATCAAGTCGATCGACGCAGATTCGCTGCCCGAGGGCTGGCGCTATTTGCCGGACATACAGCGTTTCCTCGAAGGACCGCTGAAAGCCCAAGAGCGCACTCTGTTGGGTGAGGATCAGGAACAGTGGTTGCAGCAGACGTTGAGTCGGTCCCAAACCCGTGGCAGCACTTGGCAAGTCATCGGTCAGCAGGTGCTTATGGGTCGTTTGTCGATCCCAGTGTTGACCGACGAGGAATTGCAGCTGGACCAGCTTCCCGCCGTGCAGGCCGCTCAACTCAAAGCAATGCAGTTCATGGGTGGGCAGGGAGTGCCGCTGAATCTGGATGCGTGGGACGGCTACGCGGCGTGCCGCGCGCGCGTGCAAGCGAACCTGTTGCGTTACGCCGCTAACCCGGTAGTGCTGGCGGGCGATACCCATAATGCCTGGGCGTTTAATTTGCGTGACGAACAGGCCAATCCAGTCGGGGTAGAAGTCGGCACCCCGGGGATTTCGAGTCCGGGTTTTGAAAGTTACCTGCCCGTAGCTCCGGAGGTTTTGAAGGCGGCATTGCTCGCCAGCAGCCCGGAGCTGGTCGAGGCAGAAACCCAGAGTCGTGGTTGGGCCGAGGTGGAATTAACGCCGCGTGCCATGCGCGCCCGATGGCATTACGTCAGTACCGTTCTCGACCGCAAGTATGATGTCTCTACGTCCCAGACGCTGATCTGTATGGCTGGAGATCGGGCATTCTCAGACGACAAGAAGGCCAACTAGGCGATTAGACAAATTTGGCCCAGGAGTCCAAAGGTGCCCGGTCCGAGACCAGCTTATTAACTGGTTTGCTGTGATCCTGATAGCCGATCGCCATGCCGCAAAACAACATCAATTCTGGGCCTGCCCCCACGAAATCGGCCACGGCACGTGGGCGATTGGCCCAAGCCTCTTGGGCGCACGTAGAAAGTCCGGCTTCCTCGGCCAATAGCATGAATGTTTGCAGGAACATACCAAGGTCCGACCATTGTGGTGGCCCCATTTGTCGATCCACAAAGCAGAAGAACGCCGCGGGCGCATCAAAGAAAGCAAAATTACGTGCCAAGTGGGCAAATCGAGCAGGCTTATTGTCGCGCCCGATGCCCAATAATGCGTACATGTCCTCGCCAACTTTGAAGCGCGAATCTCGGTAGGGCGAGCTGAGTTCTTTGGGATAAATCGCGTACTCAGGCTGTTCGCGTTCGGTGCGTTGGGCAAGGTGCTGAAGAAAATTCTTCATGCTTTCGCCGTTCAGCACAAACACACGCCAGGGTTGCAGATTACCGCCAGACGGCGCGCGATTGGCCTTGGTGAGCAATTCTTGTATCAGCTCATTTGTGACCGGCGTATCGAGAAACGCACGAACTGACTTGCGTGCGGCCACTGCTTCACTCACCTGCATTTGGTTCTCTCCAATAGTCGCGACAAAGTCGGGCGCATGGACGCTGCCTGATGAAGGCGCGGTCAGCCGAGAATGTCGCTATAGCTCTCTTCGTTAAAGCCCACCACCAGAGTCTTGCCGATGACCGCAGTGGGCGCGCGCAGATTACCGGTACTGCCCAACATTGCGTTTACCGCCTCGTCCGAGGGGTTCTTGCCGCCTTTGAAGTGAGTGACTTTTTTGCCCTTCGCAACCGTCATTGCCGTCGCTTTAGACAACAACTCTAAAGCGTCTTCGCGCTGTAACTTGCGACTGGCTGGAACCGTCTCTGCAATGGTTATTTTACGTGCTTCCAAAAACTTGGATGCTTTGGCGCAAGTGGTTCAGCCGCCTCGGAAGTAATACCAATCTACGGTTTTTGTCATGGTTAGATCCTCGTTTGCAGAATAGATAATAGGACGACTCGAGCCTCTCGAGCAATGGCGGTCCGACACGCAGTCTCGTTAGAATGGAATGTCGTCTTCAAAATCCTCTTCGGGTGGTGGTGGTGGTGGTGACCCAGCAACCGCTGCAGGCGCTGCCGCAGCATTGGGCTGCCAGTTGTCCACCGCCGCATACCATTTACCCGAGCGGGCTTCTTTAACATCTATGTTGATCCATTCGTCGCTTCGACTGCTCAACCAGTTAAGCATCTCCTCTCTCTTGATGCTGATGTTGGCTTTAATAAAGTCCGGTGCATTGGGGTGCGGGGCTTTGGCGAACAAGCCGTCGATGAATTCAATTTGATCTTGCATAGTGTTCCTCGGGGTTCTTGCTTCCAATCAGTCGGACCATTGGTCATAGCGCAGAATTTCGCTCAGCGGTTTGCGGGTCACCGGTCCGAAGTTGCCCAAAGGATAGCCCACTGGGATCAAACAGTATGTAGCCATAGTCTCAGGTAGCGCTAGGACATCGGCCGCGGCCTGCTGATCTATTAGGGCCAAGGTTGTTGGTGCAGCGCCAAGCTGTAATGCGCGAGCGGCGAGCAGCAGATTTTGAATGCCTGGCCAAATCGAGCCGTTGCCACTGGCGACCATGGCCGGCGTTGGCTTTGAAGCGAACTGCATGCAGGCAATGATCAACGCTGGAATTTCGTGCATGTGCTCTTTTTGCCAAACCACGGCGTCTGCCATGCGTTGGCGCTTGTCAGCAGATTGGTGCGGCAAGCTGCCAGGATTGTCAATGAGAGGAGCGAGATAGTTCTCAACCCCTTTACGATTGAGCTCCGCCAATTTGGCTTTAACGCCTGGGTCGCGCACTACGATCCATCTCGCGTTTTGCGTGTTTGACCCAGAAGGGGCTTGATTGGCTGCTTCGATTAACTTTTCGAGCATCGCTTGAGGTACTTCTCTACGGTCTAAACGGCGCATCGCTCGACAGTTGTAGATCGTTTCAAAGATCCCCATTTCCTCAGACATATCCGCTCCTCTTGATCGCTGTGATAACTTAACGGGGTCGGGTTTAGGGGTCAATTGTTCGAGCTTGGAAACGGTGTGTTGGATGCCCTCCGCAACGTTGCGGTTAACACCGAAGCAACGAACATGGTCCGCACCATCAGGGTCTTGCGTCTTGCTCCGGGGCTAGCGACCAAAATCGGCTGCGGTCCAACGCTAAGCCGTCATTTGCCATTTGCACCGGCACTTGGTTGCCAAATGCACTCCTGCGATACTGTCGTGAAAGAACTTAGCAAAAGGGGGATTTATGCAACCTGTATGTTTGGTTATAGGTGCTGGAGCTGGTATTGGCGGTAATGTGGCGAAACGGTTCGCGCGTGAAGGTTTTCACGCGTGTCTTTGTCGTCGCAGTGATGAAGATGGGTTGGCTCGTCTAGTAGATGATATTGCAGGCGAGGGCGGTAGCGCGTCAGGCTATATTCTAAATGCGGTGGAAGACGGCACCGTCGAAGAGCGTGTGATGGAAATAGAGCGTGATATCGGGCCGATCGAAGCGGTAATTTATAACCTCGGTGCGCAGATAGGTGATCGCAATCTACAGGCAACAAGCTACCGCGCTTTTGAAATGGGCTGGCGTTTGGCGACCTTTGGTCTGTTTCGTACCGCGAGTGTGGTCACGCCGAAAATGGAAGAGCGGGGCCGCGGAACTATATTGGTAACCTCCGCTACGGCCGCCGTGCGCGGTAATAAAGGCCAGCATTCTCATGCGGCGGCTATGGGTGGTCGCCGCATGCTCTGCCAGAGCCTCAATGCTGAATTTGGCCCCAAGGGGATCCATGTGGCACATATTATCATCGACGGTGCTGTAGATGCGCCGGATACCTTAGGAAAAATGTTGGGTCCAGAGAAGTTCCAGGAACTGCGAGAAACCCGCGGGATGGAGCATGATGGGTTGATGCTGCCCGCTAAAATCGCGGACACTTACTATCATTTGCACCAACAGCACCGTTCGGCATGGAGCCATGAGGTGGATATGCGTTCGTTCTCGGATTTGCCCTGGTGGAATCACTAATAGTTGACGAATTGTGAGGTGTGTTAAGTGAACTTCAGGATTGAGCCAATCGCTGACAAGGTATTCGGTGCTGTGGTGTCGGATGTGGCCCTTGCGACTATCGATAACGCCACCTTCGACGAGCTTTATCAGACTTTCTTAGAGTTTGGTTTTCTGGTCTTCCCCGAGCAATTTTTATCCGAGCAGCAAAACATAGAGTTTGCCCAACGCTTTGGGGAATTGGAATTTGGTGCGCTGCCACTGGCGAATCAGCGCCGCAGCGATAATGGCGAGTTTACGCAAATAATTGATGTTGACACTCAGCGCATGCGCACGAATATCGGCAACGAGGCATGGCATACCGACTCCACATACTGGCCGGTTAGCAGCAAATGCGCGCTGCTGTCGGCGGTGAAAGTGCCGAAGCAGGGGGGGCAGACTGAACTTGCGGACATGCGCGCGGGTTATGCCACGCTGCCTGATGAACTGCGAGAGCGTGCCGAGGCCCTTAGCGCTTTTCACTCTACGGAGTATTCCCAGGCCAACGATCTGGGCGATTTTCCCCAGCGCGATAAAAACAGCATTTATCATGGCGAGGCCTATTTGAGACCATTGGTAAAAACACACCCGGAGACGGGGGTGAAAAATCTTTTTATCGGTCGCCATGCCTTCGGGATCCCGGGCTTGTCGCGAGATGAAAGCGGGCAACTGCTGAAGTTGCTATTAGACCACGTAGTCAGTGAGCCGCGTCGAGTGTATCGGCATGAATGGCGCGAAGGTGATCTATTGCTGTGGGATAACCGATCGCTTTTGCACAGGGCATGCGCGTATGACTACTCGGAGCCCCGTGTGCTCATTGGCAGCCGCGTCAAAGGCGATGAGGATTCGGAATTAGCCTATTATCCGGACGACCCAAGGGCAGTTATCGGTCGACAGGAACTCCAACATGAGCTTAATATTCTGCGCTCTGAGAGAGCCTAGCGGCTCTCGTCTCGAACGGGTGCTAACAATACAGAGAATAAAAATAATGCGCACAGACAAGAAAACACCTTTTGGATTTAACCAACGAGCATCAACTCTCAATGTTTTGGTCGTTCTACTCCTGAGTTTTTTCGCGCCCTCAATTCAAGCGTCGCAGCAGCAAGAACTGCCGATCGAACATTTTACTGAATTGCCGAAATTCAGCAGTTTAAAGATCTCCCCGAATGGCGATTACCTTTCGGTATCAGTCAAGGTAGGTCAGGAATCTCAGGTCGTGGTGCTAGACCGCAAAACCATGCGGCCTATTCATCGCCATCGCTTCCAGCAGGAGAAAGCCTCGGTTGCTGGGCATTGGTGGGTGTCCGATAAGCGCATGGTATTCGGGCTTGAAACTTTTGTGCCAACCATGCAAGAGGCGCCTCTGCGTAATGTCATGTTGTATGGCGTTGATTTTGACGGCAAGCGCGAGGACGTATTGGCCTCGCCATTATGTAAGAAGTGTGATTTGTGGGGCGCAGAGCTACTCGATCCCTTGGTGGACGAAAAAAAGTATGCGCTGGTTCTAAGTTATACCCGTTCGGGCACACGGCAAAAAGTGGCCCGGATGAATCTTCGTAATGGCTCTATCTCTAAGGCGGTGTCCGTGCCGCCGCGAACAATAGACATCGTCTTGGACAAATCGAAGCAGCCTAGGTATGCAGTTTCTGGAAACGATGCAGGCGATCGCCTTGTGCATTACCGAGAGCCCGGCAAGGTCGAATGGACGTTGCTCGCTCAATACCCCTATCCGGGGGGCTGGATGTTCCCGGTTGGTTTCAGTGCTGACGAGTCGCGGGCTCTGGTGCTGGATTCGCGGGATGGAGGTACCCAAGCGGTTGGCTTTGCGGACCTGCGACTACAGTCTGTCGAGCATTTGTTTCGAGACTCGGTTACGGATATCACGGGCTATGACATCGACGAAAACGATCAGTTGTATGCAGCGTCTGCGGGCATAGGTAAGCCTAGGCGAGTAATCTTGAATCCAGAGCACCCTCAAGCACAGACACTGCAGCGGCTCGAGGCGAGTTTTCCCGATGACGCCGTCAGCATTACCAGTTCCACCCAGGACGGATCTCTTCATCTCGTTGGTACCCGCAGCGAGAAGAACCCCGGTACCTATTACCTCTACGATGAATCAGCTGGGGAGCTTACATATCTCCTGGCCAGAATGCCCTGGATCAAGTCACAGCAGGGGTTCACGACCACTGACTTTATCTTTGAGGCTAGGGACGGGCTAAAGATAACGGGATTGCTTACAATGCCTAAGGCTCAGGGGGATGAGCGGGTGCCTTTAGTTGTAATGCCACATGGTGGTCCGCATGGTCCCTACGACCGATGGGGTTGGGATTCCCACGTACAATTTCTAGCCAGTCGTGGTTACGCCGTAGTGCAGGTCAATTTTCGCGGATCGGGCAGTCACGGGGCGGACTTTGAGAAGGCTGGTTTTCGTGAGTGGGGCAGAAAGATCCAGTTCGATATCATAGACGGCGCGCGCTATGTGATAGCAAACAATCCGATTGACGCCGAAAGGGTGGGCATCATGGGCGGCAGCTTCGGTGGCTATTCGGCATTACAGTCGGCGATCTTGGAGCCGGACTTTTTCAAAGCCAGCATTGGTGTAGTTGGCGTGTATGACTTCAACTTAATGTATACCAATGGTGACATTCGTGGCAGGCGCTCTGGGCGCAAGTATTTGGAAAAAGCTCTTGGCCGGGACAAGGCACAATTTCAGGAATATTCACCCCTAGCTCGCGCACATGAACTTAAGGCGCCGGTGCTGCTTATTCAGGGCGAAAAAGACCAGCGCGCGCCGGTGGTTCACGCTGACAAGCTTGCACAGCGCCTTGAAGAGCTGAACCATGAGTTCGAGTACATTATCATGCCGAACGAAGGCCACGGATTCTACAAGCCGGAAAATAGGCAGCGCTATTTCCGTTCGGTAGAGCAATTCCTCGCGCAGCATTTATAACGGCCCGTGTGTGCGGGCTGTGGATTCATCAAGCCATGGTTCGTTGAAAGAGAATTTTTAGCTTATTTTCAGGCGTTTGACCGTGTTTTTCAGGCGAAATTAAACGCAAAAAAGCGCTTTATTTCTTTCGTCCTCCAACTTAAAGTACGCGCGGCGTCAACTTATGGTGTACGTGGAGATATTTGCGCGTTCGGATCTGGACGAATGTCTCGGAACAAAGCTTGCCTGCAGCAACAAACCGTTGCTTAGGCTTGGCTTGCCGTTCGGCTCATTCCCACCGTAAACAAATAGAAGGTTCGCTTGACAGAGCACGAGTGGTATTCCACGAGTGCGAGGCATTTTCTAGCCACGAGTAGTCTTCGGCTAGCAATGCAAATACTTACTTGGAGAGAGCTAATAATGGAAATGGAAAAGATCTTTCGGTCTTTCGCTAACCCTATTGGTCGTGGAAATGCGTTCGCTGTGCTTGCAGCGTTGTTGGCCATGGCCGTAGCGCCTGTCGCTTCTGCTGAGGAAGCGTCTGGAGACGAAGCGGAAGAAATCGAAGAAGTTGTAGTGACCGGTTCGCGACTAGGCGTAACGGAACAAAGCAGCACCTCGCCAATCAAGATCATCAGTCGTGATGAGATTGAAGATTTGGCGGTTACCTCTATCGGTGATTTTCTGCAGGACTTACCGCAGAACATCGGCGGCTTGAACGCACAAAATAATAACGGCGGTGACGGATCTACGCAGATCAGCCTACGTGGTTTGGGTGCGGCAAGAACCTTGATTCTTCTAAACGGTCGCAGACACGTTCCCTATTCAACCGGTGCACGAGTTGATATGAACGCAATCGCTCCTAATACAATCGAACGGATCGACGTGCTTCTCGATGGCGCTTCTGCCGTGTATGGATCGGACGCAATCGGTGGTGTGATTAACGTGATCACGCGCAAGGACTTCGACGGTCTGACTCTGTCGGGAACGACTGGGCGTGCGAGCGAGGGCGGTGGTACGACCACTGACCTAAACATTACCTACGGCGCATCGAGCGACCGGGGCAATGTCAGTGTCTCTATCGGCAGTTACGAAATGAGTCACGTGATGGCTGGGGACCGCGCTTGGGCGCCGTCTGACCTTAACTACGATTGGGACGCAAAGACGTACACAAGCTTTGGTTCGTCCGCGACACCTGAAGGCACCATCATAGACCGTAGCGGCGCAGCGGGTAATGCCGCATGGGACGCAGCGAGAGCTAATGGCGTAGTGCTCTGGGGTCCGGGTGGTAACAATCCTAGTTCTACCTGGTCAGGCTTCGGTTACGGAGGCAACTCTGATACGGGTGAAGGGTCTTACTATAATTACCAGCCCGAGAACTACATTTACACTCCGCAACGCCGTTATAACGCGTTTTTAACTGCCGAATACGAATTGGTAGAGAATGTGACAGCGTATGCGGAAATGTCCTACATCAATCGGAAATCTATACAGAAACTGGCTCCAACGCCTCTGTTTATTATCTCCGAGGGTCTCACAGTTGCCGCAGACCAAGCCTACAATCCGTTTGGTCGCGACTTCATAGACGTGCGGCGACGTATGGTGGAGGCGGGTAATCGTAACTTCCTCCAGGACATCGATACCTTCCGCTTTGTTGGTGGGTATACCATTGACATCGGTTCATGGACGATGGACGCCTACTATAACTACGGCCTGTCAGATGGCACCGATACCAATGAGGGCCGCTTCGTTCGTAGCCGTGTAGAGCAAGCGCTAAGTGCCGACTGCACCGGAACATGTGTGCCGTTGAATCTATTCGGCGGTCCCGGATCGATTACTCAGGATCAAATAGACTATATATCCTACATCGGTACCGCTGCGACGAGTTATGAGCAGAAGACCACTGCGTTCACGCTGAAAAACGAGGAACTTTTTGAGTTACCTGCCGGTTACGCGGGCATGCTCGTCGGGTTTGAAAGCCGTGAAGAAGGCGGAAAGTTCATTAATGATCCGCTGACCGAAATGGGTGATACAACAGGTAATAAGGGTGAGAACACCGAGGGTGATTACACCATTACGGAATACTTCTTAGAACTGAATGTACCCGTAATTGACGGCATGGACTTTAACCTGGCCGTGCGTCAATCGGACTACAGCCTGTTCGGCGAGACTACTAATGCTAAATACGGTTTGCGTTATGACGTGATTGAAGGCGTATTTGCGGTTAGGGGTACGATCAGTGAGGCGTTTAATGCGCCGTCGGTCGGAAATCTCTACGGTGGTCAGAGCGACTCGTTCCCTGCAGTAAGCGACCCATGTTCCACAATCGCAGGTGCTTATCTAACGAACACGACCGTTAAAGCGAACTGTGATGCCGATGGCATCGGCGGTACCGCAGACCCGAACAGCCAACTGCGCGCCCGAGTGGGTGGGTCGGCAGACGTTCTACCGGAGACCGCAGAGTCCATGACTCTGGGCTTTGTATGGACGCCCTTGGATGATTTTTCCATCAACATGGACTACTTCTCCTACGAGCTGGAAGACACAATCGGCACGGTTGGAGCATCGTATATCCTCGGCGCTTGTTACTACTCAAGCTCGGCTAATCGAAGCCGTTGTGACAAGGTAGAGCGCGACAATAACAACCTGATCAAAAACATCTATGCGACCACGACCAATATCGGTCAAGTGGAAAACAGCGGTGTTGACGTTCAAGTGGACTACGGTTTCGACACTGGGTTCGGTCGATTCGACCTCGCGTTTGATTACACGAAGTTGTTGAGCTACGACCTTATTTCGCCAACATCCGATGGCCAAGGCACGACAACGACCGACTGTATCGACATCTACGACTGCGGTCCGGTAATCGATGGCAAGTGGATCTTGGATGCGTTCTGGACGTTGGACCAGTACTCGGCGAGATTGCGGCTTAATGGATACCCCTCGTTTGAAGAGTGCGATGGCGCGTGTTCAAGCGAAACCAGCATTCGACGCGATATTGAGATGGTAACCTACGTCACTGCTGCAGGGTCCTACGACTTCCAGCAGGGAACGACGGTGAATCTATCGATTTCGAATCTGTTGAATGAAGAGCCACCTCGAATATTCAATGCATTCTACTCAGCTGCTGATGAGTCCTATGATTTCATGGGACGCTACATGAGCCTGACCGTAACGCATGAGTTCTAGGTAATTTGAGTTCGAAAAAAAGCGGGGCAAGTGCCCCGCTTTTTTTTGCTCCGAATATTAAATTCCCGTATACAGCGTTGCCGCTATAACCTCACTAGCGGTGGCGAGGGTAGGTTAAGCGAATAGATCGCCGCCACAAGCCGCCGCTGTGGAACCGTCCCGCTCGAACGCTTTGATGACATTCGCGCCCGTGCGCCAGCGGTGCACTTCGTCTGGGCCATCAACAAGTCGCTGGGATCTGATTCCAGTGTACCACCGCGCCAGTGGCGTATCGTGACTGTAGCCCAACGCGCCGTGGAGCTGTAACGCGGTATCCACGACTTGATGCACCATATTGGCGAGAAAGACCTTAGCGATGCCGTTTTCGTTGCGCAGATCCATGCCTTGTTCTGCTTTATAGGCTATGTGCAGGAGCATTAGGCGCGCCTTGTAGATCTCCGACGCGCAGTCTGCCAGCATCCAGCGTACGCCCTGACGATCCGCCAGACGCTTGCCAAAGGTGCTTCGCTGGGTCACGTGACCAGCGGCGAGGTCGAGGGCTCTTTGTGCCATCGCAACGTTATGCATGCCGTGGCGTAAGCGACCGTACGCCAGTCGGTGTTGGCCCATATTAAAGCCCTGACCGCGCCCGCCCAGGATATTGTCCCTAGGCACGCGTAGGTTTTCGATTTTTATCTCGGAGTGGCTGCCGCCGAGCTTTAGGCCTAATTCGCTGTGTGGCTGCATGGTCTCGATGTTGCGCAGAATCTCATAGCCAGGATTGGGCAGCTCAACGATGAATGTACTGTACTGTTCGTGTCGCGCTGCTTCTGGATCCGTTTTGGCCATTACCACCGCGATGTCGGCTACGCTGGCCGAAGAACTGAACCATTTTTCGCCGTTTAGCACCCATTCGTCGCCGTCCAGTTCAGCCTTTGTCTGCATGCCCGTAGCGTCGGCGCCGGCAGCTTTTTCAGTCATAGAATAGCAGATGCGTTTTTCGCCGTTTAACAACGGTTTTAAGAAGCGTTCTTTTTGATCGTCGGTGCCGTGTTCCAGCAGGGTTAACATAGTCGCGTCGTCGGGCCCCTGTGTGTTCATGGACAGCGCGCCCAAAAAGCTTTCGCCCAATTCCATTTGTACCAGCGCGTTTGCCAGTGGTCCCAAACCCATGCCGCCATGCTCCTTGGGCACGAAGGGGCACCACAGCCCTTGGGCGCGAGCCTGTGTGCGCAACTCGGCCATTACTTCGTCAAAATTTTCAGCGGTGCATTTTTCTTCGGCCGGATGGCACTTTTCACGAACGAACGACCGCACGGTATCGCGAATCTCACGGGTTTCTTCGGGTATGGTGAAATCAATCACTAGGGATCTCCTGTCTCGTTTAACAACTCTCCAAGCCCGAGCATAGCAAAATAACTTAAGCCGTAATCAGCTCGAATGGGCATTTTCATCGGAACTGACGCATTAAGCGCGTGGGATCTGCAGAGACTGTCGCTTGGGTTTTTGTTCGGCGATCTGGCGGCACGGCGCGATACCGTCGTTGGGGCGCTGCGCCGACTTTCTAAAGGGACGATACTATTTTTATGTGTTGGCGGACTATGCATTGGTCTCGAGTGTCAAGCCCACAGCGGGTTAGGTTAGAAAATATGCGACGGACAACACCTAGTCGCGAACAATGATCCACACGCACAGGGTTGTCTGGCGCTGGCTTGTTGCGCGTCCGTCTATCGGCCAAAAATTTTAGCTCCACCTTTCAGATTGAGCATGATCAGCATTGACAGAATTTTGCGACTCAAGGATTCGACGTGCTGGGCGCGCTGTGCAGTGATAAATAGCCGGAGGTCAAATAGCTAGCCGCTCGATAGCGGGTCTAGGTACACCACCTCCGACTCATGCAAAGCGTCTATCTGTGCTCTGGAGTAGCCCAGCTCTGCCAGAACTTGATCGTTGTGTTCGCCTAAAGCGGGTGTGTGCGTGCGGATGTTGCTTGGGGTATTTGCGTATTGCGCCGCAGGTCGAGGAGTGCGCACTAATCCCGCCTGCGGATGCTGATACGTCAATAGGGCATCCATAGCCTCTACTTGTGGATCATCTATGACGTCCCCCCGATCGTTGATCAACGAATAGGGGACGTCTTCGGCTTCGAAGCGCTCACTGAGCTGCTGTGTTGTGAATTTACGATAGGCCGAGTCCATGATCGCGCGTAATTCGTCCCGATGTCGAGCTCTTGCGGTTTGGTCGATAAAACGTTCATCCTCGGCTAGGTGGGCTTGCCCTAAAGCGCGAAAGACCCCGTAAACCTCAGCGTCCTGAACCGGCATGGTGGCGATCCAGCCGTCTTTAGTCTCATGCAAAAATACCGAGTGGTCGAGATACGGCACGCGTTCTACATCAGGATCTAAAAATGTGAAGTTATTCATGGTGTCCGGCCAGAGAAAAGACAGCGCTGCGTCGAGCATCGAGATGTCGACCTTTTGCCCAAAACCGCTCCGTTCCGCCTGAAAAAGTGCGGCGACGATAGCTTCCGCCGCCGTCAGTGATGTGATCTTGTCGCAAACCAGACTATTGACCATCTCTGGTGCAGCGTCGCCCTTTAACGCGGCGAAGCCCGAGATCGCTTGAATGACTGCATCATAGACCCTTCGCTTTGCATACGGCCCGTGGCCACCCACGCCATTGATTGACGCATAGATCAGTTTTGGCTGATCGTGCTTGAACACGTCGTAGCCGAGTCCTAGTCGATCCATCACGCCAGGACGAAAATTTTCCAGCACCACATCGCTGTTACAAATGAGCTTGGCGGCAATTTCTTTGCCCTTTGGATTTTGCAGATCGACACACAAAGAGCGTTTGTTTCTGTTCATGGTGGTGAATGCGCTGCCCATGCCATTGCTCTGAGGCAGGCCGCGCCGCATCATATCGCCAGTGAACGCCTCGACTTTTATGACGTCAGCGCCTTGATCACCGAGGATCCCCGCGCAGATTGGACCTGAAAACACAGCCGAGAAGTCCGCCACTTTGACACCGGCGAGCGGTCCGGTAGCCGCGCCGCCTAAAGTTATGTGTTTGCTCACGCGACCTCCCGTTCGTCGTAAACCATTGCCAATATCCTCGGTCTGCCGACGTAGAAGCCGACAAACCGGTGTTAGTTATCGATCCACCTTACTGATAACCATTGTCCTCGTCACTAGCTACAGAAGCGTCCTTTTGGTCAGTCTGAGGTGAAGAAAGTTGTAAGAAATGACTTGTAGACGCTAGGCGATGAGTGCAAATTGTCAGGCAGGATTCAGGCATTTGCATTGGGGAGCAGAAAGTCATGAGGTACGAAAAACCTACGTCCGCGAAAAAAGCCGCGGATCTGTTGGCGCAAGAAAAGGGCGCAGCTTTTTTATTGGCGGGTGGCACAGATCTACTCGTGAAACTAAAAATGGGTATGGTCGAGCCAGATTTGGTTATCGACATCAAGCACATCGCCAATGCCAACGAAATTCAAATCACGCCCAAGGGTTTTAGGGTTGGCGCCGCTGTACCAGGGGCTCGTCTGGCGGAGCACACTGCTCTGAAAAAAGCCTGGCCCGGTGTTGTGGAAGCGGCTAATTTGATCGGTTCAGATCAAATTCAAGGTCGTTGTACGTTGGCGGGCAATCTCTGTAATGCGTCGCCCGCTGCGGACAGTGTACCGGCGATGATCGCCGCGGGCGCAAAAGCTGTGATTGTTGGAGCCAAAAAGCGGCGCACTCTGGCAGTAGAAAAAATTGCGTTAGGACCTGGTCAAACGTGCCTCGAGAAAGACGAGCTGATCGAGTCGATTACGCTGCCAAAACCCGCACCGCGTACCGGCGATGCCTATTTGCGTTTTATTCCACGTACGGAAATGGACATCGCCGTGGTCGGCGTCGCGGTGTGTGTAACCTTGGCTCGCGGGCGCATTAAGTCAGCCCGTGTGGCGCTTGGCGCGGTTGCTCCGACCGCGATGCTAGTGCCCGCTGCAGCGCGCGCAATTGTGGGTACGCGCTTAGAGGACGATGCGCTGGAAAAACTGGCGCGTGCCTGCAGCGCCGCCTGTAGTCCTATCGATGACAAGCGCGGCACCATTGAATATCGCACTCGATTGGCCGGAGTGTTGGCGAAACGAGTTGCGAAGATTGCGTTCGCACGAGCAGGAGGGCAGTCATGAGTAAAGCTACGTTAGTATCAACGTTTGTTAATGGCGACGCCGTGCAGTTTGCTTGTCCAACAGAAGAAAGCCTAATGACGGCGCTGCGTGATCGCGTGGGTCTGACCGGTGTTAAAGAAGGGTGTGGTACCGGCGATTGTGGGGCTTGCAGTGTGACCCTCGACGGGCAGTTGGTTTGCTCCTGCTTGGTGCTAGGGGTCGAAGCGGAAGGCCGCGAAGTAGAGACGGTTGA
>DEBN01000074.1 GCA_002348825.1 Gammaproteobacteria bacterium UBA2955 | reverse complement strand
TAGAAGCCCAAAAATAACCCTTTTCATCTATCGCTCCTGGCTTCTAATTCTGCCTCTGGCATTCGCGTAACCGCTCTATGATACAAGGCTGTAAACAACCTCGGGAGAACAGTGGCAACAAGGCGTGATCAACAAACAGCCTACGAAACCTGCCGCTCTTGTCCCTTCCAGAAGGGTTTACGCAGTTCCACCTTAAGAATCTTGCCAGAGGGGTTGCGCGGTATTTCCGCCATCCAGTCCACAGAGGTTGGACACTTGTAGCCCGCCAGTAATTTACGGCAGTGCTCGATTACCGACTGTTCATCCAGACTCTCGTCAGTCCGGGTCACAATGGCTTTCACAGTTTCGCCCCAGCGCTCACTGGGCACGCCGATAACAGCAGCATCGGCGACGAGCGGATGACGCATGAGCACGTTCTCAATCTCAGCCGGATAAATGTTTTCGCCGCCGCTAATAATCATATCTTTTACGCGATCGTGGATGTACAGATATCCGTCGCGGAGATAACCCGCATCGCCTGTATGAAACCAGTTGTCGGTGAAGCTCTCGCTGGTCGCCTCCTGATTGCGCCAATAACGCTTCATAACCTGGGGCCCAGTGACGCAAATCTCGCCGACTTCGCCCTCAGGCATTTCCGCACCGGACTCTTTGTCGAGAATCTTAATACTGTGCGTTGCGATAGCCTTTCCACACGACCGCAGTAAGTGTGCACGCGGACCACCGGGATCATGGTCAGCCGGTTCGAGCACGCTAATCGCGCCTGTGGTTTCCGTTAACCCGTAAGCCTGCACAAATTCAGCGCCAAACGTCTGCATGGCATCGACCAACACAGCTTCGGTGATCGGCGAAGCGCCATATACTATGCACTTCAACGAAGAAAAATCGCTGGTTCGACAGCCTTCTGTAGCAAGCAAAAACTGCAATACTGCCGGCACGAAGAGACTGTGCGTTACACCAAACTCGGGAATCAACCGCAGGATGGCGGGCAGGTCGACATCGCGGAGAAGGATGGAACGAGCGCCATTAAAGAGTCCCACCACTCCCCACCCGCTGCCGGATATGTGAAACAGCGGCATGCACACTAAATTAACCGAATCCTGCGTCATCTTAATGGCGGCAAGAGAATCGCTTAAGCAATGCATGAAATTGGAATGAGTGAGTTCTACCCCCTTGGGCAAACCCGTAGTGCCCGAAGTGTATAATTGATAACAGGTGTCTTCTGGTGCGATCGGTACATGCGGGTCGTTGTCAGCATGTCCGACTAACCATTGATCGAAAGTCGGATATCCGGTTACCCCAGGGTCGCCCAGTACAATGATGGTTTTGATAGAAGTCAGCTGCATTTCGGCCAATGCAGAGAGAAACTCCTCACCGATCAGCAATACCTTGGCTTCGCTGTGATTAAGAATATATTCCATCTCAGGAGCGGCTAATCGCCAATTCACAGCCACCGATATCGCGTTGATCTTTGCCCCGCCGAACAAAAACGTAAAATATTCAGGGGAATTTTTATCCAGATAGGCCACCCTTTCGCCCGCCCCCACACCGGCATCGAGCAAGGCATTGGCGACGATGTTTGCTTGTGTATCCAGTTCCGCGTACGTCCAAGCCCGCCCATCATCGGCATAAAGCAAAGCTTGGGAATCACCTCTTAGTTGCGCGTGAACGCGCGTTACATCGGCCAAAGTATTAATCACTGACATAAACCCTCCTTCGTCGCCAGCCACAGTTTAGATCAGATTCCGTTGACTTCAATAAGTGAAAATAGGGGGTGGTAAGGGCGGCTCTGAACAGCAGTAATGCTATTTTCTTTACCCTCGACGGATCTAACTGCTGCACTCTACCTGTCAGGCGGAAGACGCTACGACCTTTAGGCGGGCCAGACCGTGAAATTCACGGCGAGGCCAATGTGAAGTCCGGCATCGAAATCAGTCGATCCCCGACGAACGATCCCATGTAAACCCGACCGGCCTGCGCCACCGCCACCGTCGCTGCACCCATGGGCGGGCCTTGGTGCTCGAATATCGTCTCGGTAGCCATTGTTTCAGGCTCTACAGCAACAATCTGGAAACGAGCGCCGCACGCGGTTTCCTGCTGCCCAGCGCAGGCAAGCATGTTCGGTATCGAATCGCTGTGACTTGCCACCCACAACCGTCCGTCTGAACCCCAGGCACTGTTGTCAGGTCTTGTCACAGACGCCGTAGCGACCACCTCACCCGAGTCGACATCTACCTTCCAGAGTTCTTGTGTCATATACATATTCGCGAAAACGTGGCGGCCATCGCTTGAAACCTCTATTCCATTGGGCTGATTGGCTTCTGTGCCCGACAATCGTCGCAAGCCGGTTACCTGGTTCCAGCGCCACAATTCGCCCGTGTCGAATCCTGCGACACTCAACAACTGCTCAAACACCGAGCCTGCCGTACGGAGCATCCGGGTATAAATCACATCACCGTTGGGCAGCCCAACTGCGTCATTCATGAATGTCTCCGGCGCTGGTTCTAAGCAGCCTCGCCACGTCAGACTGCTTTGAGCGCCTTCACCGACCAGTTCAAACATCTCTATGGTTTCCCGCTCTCCATGATTTACCACCAAATAACGCCAACGCCCATCGACGAGCTGATGCAGATGCGTGCCGTGCGGGCGGAACCGGTCGAAGTCTGGGGCAGCACAGTCAGCGTCACCCCAATCCGCAGTTGAGACATCCACCCCGCCATTGTTGTTGCGCGGCAATAGCGGCGTTAACCGCTCGGTTTCAGTATCAAATAGCGACAAACTACCTGTGCCATGAAACATACCGCCAAAATGCGCAAGCAACAGGTGACGGTTGTCTTCAAGACGCGCAATGTCCTCTGGGGTTTGCATGCCGCAGACAGGCCGAATTTCGCCCACTGGCTGGCAATCCGCGATATGCAGATCAACATTCGAACAGGCCGCCAATAAGACTGTGAAACAGAAAGTTAAAAATTTCATAACCCTATTCTCCTCACCAACACTATGGCTCAACCGCTGCACTTCCGCCACATTGCTCG
>DEBN01000079.1 GCA_002348825.1 Gammaproteobacteria bacterium UBA2955 | reverse complement strand
TTCCCAGCTCAGAGGGTTCGTGCAGACATTTCCGATGTTGTTCGGAAGCTCTTGCTCGATCACCGCTTCGCTGTAGGTGTCCCAATGCACCGCGCAACCTAGATCGGTGGCGCTTCTGCATAGGCCCACATCTCGCATTTTTTCGAAGTTGGTCTGCGCCATGGCGGTCACGCCTGGCACGCCGCCGCCGATGATATAGGCCGCCACTAACCGCTTGGCTAAGGGTGTGCCGTCGATTACCTGATCGAGCAGGCGGATGCCATGATGAGAGCCCTGACTATGTCCTGCAAGGATGAATGGTCGGCCCTTACTGTAGTGCTGCAAAAAGTACTGAAACGCGCGTTCGACATCTTGGTACGCAAAACCTAGGGCCTGTTCGCGAATTTCGTTGCCGCGCAGGTAGGCGAAAATGTTGGCCTGGCGGTACCTGGGTGCGTAGATCTTGCAGCAGCTGCTGAAAGTGCTGGCTTGATTGGCCATCATCCACTGAGTGTTTTCTTCGGCCCTTGATTCAGGGTCCATGAAGAATGTCCAGGTGTCTCCGGATAGGTAGCCGGTGGGATGGATAAAGAAAACGTCTACGGCCGCACTGTCTTGTACATCTGCGTCGTCAACGCCAGCAGGCATGCGGTCCTCAACACCTGCTCGGCTGGGTAGCGCGGCCCAATTGTCGGCCGCTGCATAATCTGGCGCGGGTGCAACGTCTGTCGGGTCAAAGGGCAGGCTGGGGCCGCCAAAAGCTACCGTCCAGCCCATGCTCAATAGCATGCCGTTACCTGTGGCGTAGATCAGAGCGAGACTAACGAGCACCAGACCGGTGAGCCCGAAAAAGACATTGCGCAGTATTTTCATTAGAGCACCCGTGGCTGCAACATCGGGTTATGCTGCATCTGTGGCGGCCACCGATGCTATCCACTGATCGATGACTCGTTCGAGAATCGGCAATGGCATGGCGCCGCCACCGAGTACCGCGTCGTGAAAACCGCGTATGTCGAATTGCGCGCCCAAAGTCTTCTCGGCTTTTGTTCGGAGTTCTTGGATCTTCAGCATGCCGATTTTATAGCTCGTGGCTTGCCCCGGCATGACGATGTACCGGCGTATTTCCGAGGTGACGCTTTCAAGAGGTTCCGGAGAATTCTGCATAAAATAGTCAATCGCCTGTTGCTCGGTCCAACCTTTTGCATGCAAACCGGTGTCTACTACTAAGCGAATGGCACGCCACATTTCCGAGGTCAGTTGACCAAAGCGGTTGTAAGGGTCGGTGTAGGTGCCGGGTATTTCTCTGGCCAGAACCTCGGAGTAAAGCGCCCAGCCTTCGCTGTACGCAGTAAATCCTGCCTGAGTACGAAACTGCGGTACCCCGGTTAATTCCTGTGCGATGGAAATCTGCATGTGATGTCCAGGCAAACCTTCATGGTAGGCGATGACTTCCAGCTGATTTTTCGGCATGGCATTCATGTCCGACAAATGTGCGTAGTAGGTACCCGAACGCGAGCCGTCTGGGGTGCCCGGGTAATAGTGCTGGGCGGCGCCATCCTGCTCGCGAAACGCTTCCACACGCTTCACGACGAGATCGGCTTTAGGTAGCAAGCCGAAAAACTGCGGCAGCTCGGTTTTGATATTTTCGATCGCTGCAGTCGCGTCAGTTATGTAAGCAGCGCGGCCCGCGTCCGTATTTGGGTAGTAGTTCCATGCGCCGTCTCGAACATGCTCAAAAAACGCTGCCAAATCGCCGTCGAACTTGACTTCATCCATGACGCTTTGCATCTCTTTACGAAGACGGTCGATTTCATCCAAACCGATCTGATGAATTTCGTCGGCACTGAGCGACGTGGTGGTCTGAGTGGCTAAACGGTGTTTGTAGTACGCCGCACCGTTTGGTTGGTTTCCGACCCCAGTGACGACTTCTGGCGCTCGGTCTTTTTGCGTCTCTGCCCACGCGATGATGCCTTGGTAGGTGGGCAGGAAGTGCTTCTGCAACGCGGTTTTGGCATCTCGCATCAACTCGTCTGCCACCTTCTGGGTGATCTTTTGTTGCGCGACCAACTTTTGGGTTTCCTGTTGGAAATCGGCCCACAGATCGCTGTCGGCCTCGGAATTGTCTACGAATGGGCGACCAGCAATGATGGCCGAGGCCTGTTCGATCACCCCGTCGAGCGCGAAGCCCGGGGACACGACGCCCGCGTCGGCGCTTTGTTGGGCGATGTCTAACATCTCCTGCATGCGCGGTGCCACGTCTTTGATGCGGGCGATGTAGGCGCGCAGGTCGCTTTCGTCTTCCACGCGATGAAAGTTAATTAAAAAGGTTGGTATATAACTCTGAATGCCCCGCATCTGATCGAAACTGAGACCGTTGTAAAAGTACTCTGCTGACGCTGCCGCCTGCTCATATTGGTACACCCAGATGTCGTAGGATATTTGTTCTGCCGGAGTCAGAGACGCGTAGTCGTACTGTTGCCGCAGTGTCTCCACGGTCTGCTTCTTCCAAGCGAGTTTTTTATTGAATGATTCGTAGGAGAATGAGCCTAATTCGTCATTGCGGTCTTTACGGCCAAGGAAGCTGAGCTCAATTGGAGAGAATTGCAATTCTTCCTCGTAACGCGCGTCGAACCATTGGTTAAGACTTAAGCTTGCCGCTGGCGCTTCGGTTTTAGCAGGTGAGCGATCAGTGGTGTTGTCGCAGCCGCTGCACAGGACCACAAGCAGGGCAGCCAGTAGAGATTTTTTATTCAAGGAAACGATCATGGGGAGTCCTCTTTCGCTTGGAACAACAGTCCTTTATGTGGGCGAGTCCGACGAAGCCGTTGCCGCACAGGGGCTTAATTTAGGCGCGCTACGCTAACAACGAATCATTGGTTTTGAAAGCTGCAGCGGCGGCTGTTGGTGGTATTTGGGTTAGGAGCAATAGCTATCGCCGTCGTGCTGAGGGTACTAAACTAACACTCATGAGCGAGCAGGACACCAACGAGCACAAGGGACCTTTGTCGGGGTTTCGAGTGCTGGATTTGTCCTCTGTTGTATCGGGGCCAATGGCCGCGGTAGTGCTCGCTGATCAGGGCGCGGATGTCATCAAAATTGAACCGCCGGGATGGGGCGACGGTATTCGTGGACTGGGTGCCAGTCGCAACGGTCTGAGTGCGATCTACGCCATGATTAATCGTAACAAGCGCTCGGTGGCGATAAACCTCAAAGTCGCCGCCGGCCGCGATCTGGTGCTGAGTTTGGCCCGCGATGCGGATGTGGTTCTACAGAATTATCGTCCCGGGAAGATGGCGCGGCTGGGCTTGGATTACGAATCCTTGCGGACGATAAATCCGAATCTGATCTACGCCTCAATCAACGGCATGGGCGAGTTTGGGCCACTGGCCGATCAGAAAGTCTATGACTATGTGATTCAGGGCGTCAGCGGTTTGCTTGACTCGCATCAGGCGGGCGCGGGCGCTGGAGATTTACAAATGGTGCGCACAATTATCTATGACAAAGTCACTGCGCTGACTGCAGCTCAGGGCATTACTGCCGCTTTGCTGGCTCGAGAGCGCGGGGCGGGTGGCCAACATGTGCAATTGTCGATGTTGGATACAGCACTGTATTTTAATTGGCCTGACTTGATGTGGAATTATAGTTTTAAGGGTCAGGGCATAAATTTTTCGCCGGATCTTGCCGATATGTGCGAAGTCAGCGAAACCAAAGACGGTGCCATCATCTCCAGTTATCTGGGGGCTGACACCTCCGGTTATGACACCGCTCAGTTAGTGCAGCTTCTGGCAGAAAATGAGATTCCGGTCGGGCGCGTGAATCGGCGGCGTGAGGTGTTGGACGATCCTCAGGTGCAAGCCAGTGGTGTTGTTATGGAGCTGCAGCATCCGCGTGGCGGTACGTTGTTGCAGCCTCGGGCGGCGGTCAGGTTCAGCGACACGCCGACCCCGGTGCCGACCCCATCAGCGGAACTTGGCGAACACACGGTCGAGGTGTTGGCTGAACTTGGGCTGTCTCTTGAGGAGATGCAAGCGCTGGCACATCGGGGTGCTATCGGTTAGCAGGCCTATCGTTTTATGGGTTTAGGGACGCAGCACGAGTTTCCCCACCGCCTGATCCTGCTCTAGACGCCGGTGTGCCGTCGCGCCGTCGTGTAGATCAAAAATTTTATCGATGCAGGGATCGAAGTTGTTGGCACAAAAATGCGCCCAGGCTGGGGCAAACTCCGAATAGCGATAGGCGTCGCTGCCGAGAATCTGCAGCCCCTGGCTAAATAAATGACCGAGCGACGGTATCGATACCGAATCACCGGTGGTGTTGCCGCAACTGACTAGCCGTGCTTGCGGCGCCATTGCGAAGAGCGACGTTTGCCAAAGGGCCGGACCAACATGATCAAAGACCATGTTCGCTCCATGGCCGCCGGAGTGATCGCGCACCCAATCTACCAAGTCGGTGTCGCGGTTAATGGCGACAGCGTCGGCGCCGAGAGCGCTGGCGTGAGTACACTTTGCGGCGCTGCCGGCAGTCGCCAAAACGATCGCACCTGCGGCTTTAGCCAGTTGAATCGCGGCTGAAGAAACGCCGCTGGCCGCCGCGTGGATAAGCACGACCTCGCCTTCTTTGAGCTGGCCAACTGCGAAAAGGCCGTGGTGCGCTGTCATCCAAGCGGTCGGAAAAGCCGCGGCTGTGGCGAACGGCATGGACGCTGGAAGGCGCTGCAGATGGCTGGCTGGAGCCACGCACAGTTCGGCGTGGCCGCCATAGGTATTGAGACCGATAACACCCAGATCGCCGTATAAATCGTCGCGATTGCGCAAGCTCGATGCGGCGCTGACATTACTCAGAGACGGGTTAACAACCACGTGGTCACCGATTTGCCATGCTGTATCTTGTGCGGCGTTAGCCCCTAGAAATTCAATTTCGCCGGCGAGATCTAGGCCGCCGATATGCGGCAATCGGAACCCGGGCACGGTATAGCTACCTGCGCGTTGCACAACGTCTATGCGGTTCAAGGCGCTGGCGCGTACCCGCACGATGACATCATCTGCACCCGCTTGCGGATCCTTCGCCTCGGTGTATTGCAGGACATCGGCGTTGCCATGAGCGGCGAAGAGTAAAGCCTTCAACTTTAATCCTTAAGCTAAGTGTTTGTGCCTATAAACGCAGTGCGTTAAATTGTCGGTGACGCGAGGCCCTGCCGCTTCGTAACTCGCGCGGGAATTCGCTGTCTAAAGTTATCTTAACCCAGGCACTCCTGCCGTTGGTGAGAATAGGGCCATAACACTGAAAATGACCGTCGACCTGTCTTTTATGACTCTGGATGTGTTTTCCGACCAGTCGTTTGGTGGCAATCCGCTGGCTGTCTATCCTCACGCCGAGACCCTAGATGCAGAGCAAATGCAGCGCATTGCCCTGGAGATGAACTACTCCGAAACGACGTTCCTATTGCCCCCAAAGAATCCCGCACATACGGCCCGTGTGCGGATTTTTACGCCCACGGCTGAGCTGCCGTTTGCTGGGCATCCGAATGTAGGAACGGCATGGGCGCTGGCCTTGAAACCGCACTGGATACCGGGCGCTCAAGACACTCGGCGGATGACCTTTGAGCAGCA
>DEBN01000188.1 GCA_002348825.1 Gammaproteobacteria bacterium UBA2955 | reverse complement strand
AGACGCATAGAGGACGCGGTGCAACTGGGGAAACTCACTGCGGTTTGCTTGACCGCCTTAGCGTTATACGGGCTGAGCTGGATGCCTTTTTTTTAGCCATAAGATGGGTTTAAAAAAACCGGGGCGAGCACTAGTTTTTGACTGTTTAGCTATGAAACTGCGGGTTTGTAAATTGAAACAAACTGTTGAGTTCGGCGAACCGAAAAACGCTTAATTCCTAGAGATGATCGGTATTTTTGCAGATAAAACAGATCGATAGATCGAGATTGTTACCTAGACATGATCGCGCAGCTCGCGCACGAGGTCTGCTGGCGCATCAGCGGGCAAAGAGATCACGTTAATCGGACCGGAGAATCTGCTTTGCACAGCATCTCGAATTTCACTATATCGCCCTACCGCACAAAAGTGATGAACAACATCGTCAGGAATTTCTTTGGTCATGTCCTGCCATTGGCCTTTTTTCGACATATCGTTGAGCTTATGCCCAAGATCCTGCCAGCCATGGACTTCAAACACCGGCCAATAGGACGGGGTCGAGCCATAAAAGCCGACCCGCATGCGTACCCATTCAAACATTTTTTCTACGGCTTCATCATCTTCGCCGGTAACGACAAAGCCGCCTCCAGAGATTTCGAAGTCGTCGCGCTTCTTGTTTTTGGCGTCCAGCCCCGCTTCAAGTTTAGGCAGCACCACATCGTCTAAATATTTGCGTGTACAGAAAGCGTGCAGCATCACGCCATCGCACTCTTCTGCTGCGACTTTCATCATGGCCGGCCCTACCGCAGCAATTTGGATTTTAGGTAGCGCGCCGGGAAGTGGCTCCGGTGTGAAATTCGGCGTCATTAAACTGAACTGATAATGCTCGCCCTGATAGTCGAGCTTGCCGCCGTGTTGCCAGCAATCCCAGATCGCGCGAATTGACTGCACGTATTCGCGCATGCGCGGTGCAGGCGCGCTCCACGGCACGCTAAAGCGCCGGATATTATGGCCTTTTACCTGACTGCCAATGCCCAACGTGAAATTACCGTTAGATGCACGCTGCAGATCCCACGATAGATTCGCCGCCACCATTGGGCTGCGAGCGAAGGCAATCGCGATACTGGTGCGCAATTCAAGACGGCTGGTATGGGCCGCCGCAACCGCCAGCGGCAAAAACGGATCCTGACGATTTTCCTGAGTGGATATGCCGCTGAAGCCATTAGCCTCTGCCGCCTGCGCCGCGGCGCCAACAGCGTTGAGGTCGTGCGCAGGTATTCCGGTATTGATCTTCATGGGCCGAACTTCAATCGATTTAGATTTAACTGCTACTGTTGCTTTGCCTGAGCGCGCTTAAAGCCGTCGCGCTCCATCATGTTCGCAAGATAACGTTTGCAATTCGGCTTGTAGCGTTCATCAAGACCTAACGAGCGGCCCAAAAACAGGGCGTAATGCACAGCAATATCGGCCATGGTGAACTTATCACCTACTAGGAATTCTTTACCCTCTAATGCCATCTCGACTGACCGCAAGCGCGACAGATACCAAATTGAATAATCCTCCACCACCTGAGGAATACGCCTCTCTTCTGGCTCTAAGCGCGTATATCGCAACACCAAGGTCTGCGGGAAGGTCAAAGTAGCGTCGCTGCGAAACAACCAATTCAGATACTCTCCATAACCTGGTTCATTGACCTGAATGCCGAGTGGTGTCGGGCCGTACTTTTCCGCAAGATATTGGCATATGCCCGAAGACTCGGTCATCGTCATGTCGCCATCAATAAAAGTGGGTACCGTACCTAGGGGATTTAGATCCAGATAACCGGGATACGTTGCCCGGGGCGGGAACTCCATGTTGATGAGTTCATAGTCAAGCTCCATTTCTTCCAGCGCCCACAAGGCGCGCAACGAACGCGCATCTCTGCAGTGATATAACTTCATCAAATCCCCCTGTTTTTCCTGGGTTGCCGCGAAATTCTATACCGCTGCGTCGAGCAATAGCGGCGCTAAAAGCTCGCGATGATAGGCCGCATCGCCAAACTGGTATTGGCACCAAAGCGCTCGTCGCAGATACAACTGAGCGTCACACTCATAGGTGAACCCAAAGCCGCCATGAAATTGCACAGCCCGGTCGCCTGCAAACGCAAACGCCTCGCTGCCCTGAGCCTTGGCCATACGCACGGCTTCTTCCGCAGCTTCGGCATCGCCCGCCGCCATCAACGTTGCAGCGTGATACAGATGCGAGCGGCAGGCTTCCATAGACAGAAGTATTTGCACCGTCGGATGTTTCAGCGACTGGTAACTACCTATGTATTGGTCGAACTGTTTACGCGTGGTCAGATAATCAATAATCACGTGCAATACGCCGGCCAGGCCCCCGGACATCTCTGCCACCAATAGCAACATAGCGGCTTGCTCCAATGCCACAAAATCTGCCCCGTCCAAAAGCTGGCTTTGCGGAACCGAAATGCCATCGAGCTGCAACGTATAGCTGCGTCGAGTTTCGTCAATGACAACCTCACGCGCCAGAGCCCCTGAAGGTATTTGATCTGCTTGTATCAGCACGAGCCGAGCCACACCGTCAAGCATTACCGATGCCACCACAACTTTGGCTTGGGTTGCGTCCAACACAAAACATTTGCTCCCGGCCAGCGTTAGCGCGTCACCATTCGCTGTCGCCGTTGCCGTGATTTCTTGTAACCGCCAATTGCCGTCCTCTTCGGTCAGAGCCAAGGAGGCGGGCGCGCCCGCAGCAATCTCGCTAAGCCAATGGGTCTTTTGTTCTTCGTTGCCGCTGGTGATCAAGGCTTGGGCCGCTAGCGTCGTCGCCACGTAGGGTGAACCCATTAGATGCCGCCCCATACTTTCGACAATCGGCACGGCATCGGCAAGGCTCATTCCCAAGCCCCCGTACTGTTCAGGGATAGTGACGCCTAGCCAACCTAGATCTGCCATGGCCTGCCAAAGCTCGGGGGTGGTGCTGTGCTCCTGCTCTATCTGTATACGCACCGCATCAATCGGCGAGTGAGTACGACAAAAATCCGCAGCCGTCTCCAGCAGCATGCTCTGTTCTTCGCTGAATTCTATCGCTGCCATGCAACCCCCTACTTTGGCAACCCAAGCACGCGCTCGCCAATAATGTTGTGTTGAATCTGACTGGTACCGCCACCAATAGTTCCGGAAAAAGCGTTCAGGTACGACCGTTGCCACATACCGCCATCAACGGCATCGCGACTGACGTAACGCGCGCCATTCGCGCCCTGTAACGAAATAGCAAACTGGCACATTCGACGCTTAAGCTCGCTGGAACGTAATTTACCCGACATGCTTACCGAGGTGGGCCAGTCACTGGCTAACGCTGGCACGTTGGAGCGCGTGGCCATAAGCGCGTTGCTGCGAGACTCGGTAATCAGATCGACCAGCTGCCCGCGCACATGGGGGTCTTCGATAGCCGGACGGCCATTACGCTTCGCCCGCCGGGCCAGCTCCACAATGTCATTAATACTTAAATCCATCATCGACAGACCACCGGCTTGTCCGCCCACGGCGCCGCGCTCAAAGGTAAGTGTGGCCATTGCGACTTTCCAGCCTTCGCCCTCTTTGCCCATCAGACTCGAAGCAGGAATTCGCGCGTCGTTAAAAAATGTTTGGCAAAAACCGTATTCGCCCGTGAGTTTTTTTATCGGCCTTGGTTCAACGCCCGCAGCGTCCATGGGCGCGAGGAAAAAACTCAATCCAGCGTATTTATTGGGGCCACCCGTAGCGGTGCGAGCCAGCAGGATCATGTACTTGGCGTAACTGCCCAAACTGGTCCAAATTTTTGAACCGTTAACGATGTATTCATCGCCATCTTTAACAGCGCGACACTGTGCGCTGCCTAAATCAGAACCGTGATCAGGCTCTGAAAAACCCTGACACCAAATATCCTCTGCACTGAGAATGCCTTTAATGTATTTCTGCTTTTCCGCTTGCGTACCCATGTGCAGTATCAGCGGCCCAGCCCAATTGAGGCCGATTGTGTTCGGTAAAAACGGTACGCGATGCTTGGCCATTGCTCGGGTGGCAATATCCTGAAACACTTGATCCATACCGCCACCGCCAAATTCTTTTGGCCACGCCATACCTACATAACCGGCTTCGTAGACTTTGTTCTGCCAGTCGCGCAAGTATTCAAACTGTTGGTCCGTGCCAACTTCCATAAAGGTTTCCGGTAAAATAAAATCCGGTGTCGCGGGTTTATTTTCTGCAAACCAATGGTCGGCTTGTTGCTCAAACTCATGCAGTTCTGCTTGTGTTACGGACATTTCCTTCCCCTTGCACTTTTTCCGTGTTGTAACGTTTTTAACTGTTTGGCCGACCCACGCCTTATGCGCGTACTATCGACTCACTGACTGTTCGGATAATTTCAGTAGCGGCGCGATCAGTTCGATCCATTTGCGCACATAGTTTAGCGTCGTTGCAGCCGTGACCCCATACTGCTCTTGAATCAGCAAGCCACGCATGAAGCTGCGCGTCATATTCAGCAACATCACGACATCTTCCGCGTTACCGCTCACCGATTGATAACGCGCCAGAGACTGCTGATCTAATTTTTTCCCCCAGTCTACAAGGTCTGACGAGATCCGCTGACGCAGCGCCGCATCCGTCCGCGCCGCGTTGAGCACCTCCATCAATGCTCGATAAGCCGGCGTGTTTATGAATCGCTGCCATGCCTCAAGCAGCGCATCTTCGACCGATTTGGGCTCCGCGATGCGCGACTGCACAGTGCGCAACAGCAGCGTATCCAATGTTGCCGCTATCAAATCCTCTTTTGTTGGGAAATGATGTTGCACGGCGCCTTTTGAAAAGTCGGCCATAGACGCAACGCGGTTGAGCGAGGTCTCGGCATAACCGACCTCTGCTAGGGCCGCGATGGTCGCATCACAGATGGCCGCTCTGGCGCGCTCACTCTTTGCTTGCTGCAACCCGACTTCTAAATTCACTCGCCCCCCAAACTATCCTCGCTCGACCGCCGATCGGTCGCATTTATCAGCTCCGAGCTCATCAGATAATGCCTGAAGTTAGCATAAAAAAACCTTATGGCCGGCTTTTTTTTCTGCTACTTTTGCTGGCCATTTAATTATCAACTCGACAAATTCGAGTTTCTAACTTTACTCTCGGGGGGGAGGACTTAATGCCTGTTTTGCACTCAAAGCTGGACCTCAAAGACAGCGTTTTTCAACAAAATAAAGCAGACATGGAGGCGACACTTGAGGAGTTGCAGGCGCTCTACGACGAAGCTGCAGAGGGCGGCGGCGAAGAGGCGGTGGCGCGTCTGCGTACGCGAGGCAAAATGCCCATACGCGAACGTATTGCCCACGTACTGGACCGCGATTCGCCGTTCCTCGAGATCAGCCCATTAGCTGCCTGGCGCTCATCTTACGACATCGGCTCTGGATTCGTGGTTGGTATCGGCGTGATCGAAGGTGTTGAATGCGTCAT
>DEBN01000010.1:64491-69613 GCA_002348825.1 Gammaproteobacteria bacterium UBA2955 | reverse complement strand
AACAGGCTTGCCTGCTAGCAGCATCAGATTAGCGGTGCCATGGTCGGTACCTTGATTGGCATTCTCCGCAGGGCGGCGACCAAATTCAGAATAAAGCAGTACGACCACCGAATCTGCGCAGCCTTTGGCTTCCAAATCTCTGACAAAACCCGCGACCGCATCGGCGACATAACTCAGTAACCGCCGATGCAGCGCCGGCTGCTGCACGTGGGTGTCAAACGCATTGTTCCTAACCGACACGTGATAGAGCTGGGTCGGCAACCCCGCATCGATACAGGCCGCAACCTTAGGCAAATCAAACGGCGCCACCCCATAGTCCGCGTCTGCGACATAGACCTGCCACGCCGAGCGAATGAGTTCAGAAGATGCCTGAGCGCTTGTATGCACCGCATGTAAGTACGCTCGATTGGAGTTCGATTCTAAATCTAGACCTCTCTGGGAAGTGTGCTTTACTGCTGGCGCTGTCATCCATCGGTCGCGCTGAAATTTATCCGGGTCGTCGAACACCACGGGCGTATGCACCTTGCTGTTAACCGCCAACGACTGATGGGTGCCGATATTTACGAGCATGTTGTCGCGAACCTGCACGGCCAAGTTATCCGCAACCCGACCCAGCCAACCAAATTCATCGCCACGATTCGGCGAACCCGTATGCCAGTAGGCCATAGAGGTAAAGTGAGAGTAGGACGGTTGCTGGTATCCGCATCCATGTACAATGGCAAGCTGCTCGTTGCGCCACAGTGATTGCAGCCCAGCAGCGCCTGGATTAAAGCCAAACTCGGCGTCCAACGCCAAAAGATCCGCTGCCCGAATGCCCAAAGATGGCCTCAACCGGTAATAATTATCGTCGCGAAAGGGCACCACCGTATTCAAACCATCGTTGCCACCCGACAGTTCTAGGGCAACCAAAATAGGTTTTCTGGCGTCTCCGCTGCTACGGCCGCTGGTCGGCGCCAAGGCCACAACGTTGGGTGCCAGCGCCATGGTAAGGGCGCCAGAGAGTCCTTGAAGCACGGTTCTACGTTTCACTTGTCAGTCCACCGCTCAGCTACACACTTACGCATCAGCTCTATCCCAACTGGTAGTCAGGTAGGCTTAACATCTTGTGCAGCAGTCGACGCAAGGGCGACTCTAGATAGCTACGGGCAGCCGGAATATCTTTACCTGCCAAATCTTCGACCAAGGAACGCTCCAATTCCTGCTGCACCTGTGGCGCCAGTTCGACACTGAAATACTTGCCAGAAAAATACGCCACCACATCACGCGGCGTCTGCAATCCAGCTGCTAACACCTCCGCACTCAGCCGAACCCGAGCCGGCGCTCGCAAGATCGGCTTCACACGCTCCAACGCCATCTGCCAACCGCGCATGCTGCCTATTCTGGTGTTGAAGTCCTCATCGCGATCCGCGAGAGCATTGGATTGCGCCATCATTCCACCTTGCTGAACCGCTGTCGGGCGAGTCGCAGCACTGATACTCATACCCTGTCGGAGCCGCTGTTGGACTTTAGCAACCTCTGGCGTGTAGACCGGAAATCGATCGGGCGGTACAAAACTCATATCCGGGAACAACACATCCAAAACAAAATTTCCGCGCTCATAGAGCAGCGACGGCGTGATCCAACTGCGACCATGCGACCAACCCGCGACGGTGGGCGGATGCATCAACCTTTGACCTATCGCCTGAGTCGCTTGATTAAAATCGGGAACGCCCGGGATCTGCTCTAGACCCAGTTTTTTGTAAGTTGATACGACCAGTTCAACGGGGCCTTTTATGCGCGCACCTTGGGTTTTATAGAAATCTTCAGAAAGCAGGAGCACCTGCAAAAAATCCGCGATCTGGTAATTTTTTTGCCGCAGCAAGCGCCCTAACTGCTTAGCTCCCGCATCGGCAAGTTCGGCGCTAACGAAGTAACGATAAATTTTCGCCGCTATGAATTCACTTGCAACCGGTTGCTGCAAAATAATATCAATGACATCCACACCGTCGAATGACCCAACGGACCCAAGAAACTTTTTGCTTTCGCCATCATGCAATTGTGCATTGACGTAAAACGACAGGTTATCGACCGACCAGCCGGTAAATGCTCGGGCCGCCTCTCGCACATCCGCCTCGCTATAGTTGCCCACACCCATGGTGAACAATTCCATGATCTCCCGCGCGAAATTTTCATTCGGCGAGTCCTTGGTGTTCACCCCCGCGTCGAGGAAGACCAACATCGCTGGATCTTGCGCAACACCGATCAGCAGATCGCGAAAAGAACCCAGACCGGCCTGTTGAAAGAGTTCCAACTGCTTGAGCATTTTTCGATAGTCGCGAACTTTGTCCTCGTTTGCGGCGAAGTGGCCATGCCAGAACAGCGCCATCTTTTCCGCCAACGGATATGACTGGCGCAACATTCTATTCGCCCACCAGTAGGCAACTCGATCGCTCTCTAAACGGCTGGCTCGAAGCCAGTAGAAAAATTTATTCACCACCGGCTGCAGCGGTCGGTTGCCGCCGGGTTTCACCGCTACGCCCAATGCCGAACCCGTCTGTTTCGCGGCGCGAGTCGCAGCCGGACGGCTCGCGGGAAACGGATCTAAACCCGGATCAAAGATTTCGGAGTGATCGAAGCGCTCCAGATCACGCGGGGGGCGCGATGTCAGATAGGCCTGAACAGCAGACTCAGGGCCCAGTTCCAACAAGGCCGCCATTTCTTCAGGCGTAGCGCCAAAACCAGCCCGCGAAGCCAAGTGCCGCACTTTCTTAAGGTCCCAGTTTGAATCCTGAACAGGTCGAAGATCCAGCGGATCAGCGCAGGCAGCAGTGCTGTAAAAAAGGCCCAGCAAAGCAAATATGAACACTGCTCTCACCCAATGCCCTCCCGCCTCTGGGTTGCCCAAGCCGTCCAATCAAACCGGACAGCATTCAGTGGATTAGACACTGCAGCATATAAGGTGCTCCGAAAAGAGCAAATACCGAAAGCGCACAAGGCACGAGAACTTGTTTATTCTGTAAAAAACCTAGAGATCGAATCGATGCAAATCCTCTACCCAATGTTCGGGATGATCACGTTATCGGGGGTCATCGCGGCTTGTCTCGTGGCATCCAGACTGCCAGTGGTAGTAAAGCACTGGGGCAACCTGCAGCAAGCGAAACATGCGGATACTATCCGCCCTCATCTACCGACGCGCATGCGTTCCATCACAGACAACTACAACCATGTGTTCGAACAACCGACTTTGTTCTACGCGGTGACAGTTTATCTGTTCTTGATACAACACACCGATACGGCCCACATTATTCTCGCGTGGGCCTATGTTGGCCTGAGGGCGCTACACAGTGTTATTCAGTTGACGAGCAACAATGTGTCTTGGCGGGCGACTTGCTTCGCCGTCTCCACATGTTGCCTGATTGTCATGATCGCTAGAGAGGTCGCATTTTTTATCTGAGCGTTTGACCGACTTTCTAGAGGGCGACCTAGGAGCTATTTAGCCCCGCCCTTACTGCAACGACACTAGGCGGCAGGGTTATGTTTGCCTTGCACAGCGTCCAATGGGGTAAGGCAGCTAGCTAATGATGCTGCTCAGCCATTCTTTAGCGTCTTTTTCTGGCGCGTAATTTATCGCGGCGTCAAGTTTTAGCGTCGGTTTCAGCGCAGACGCGCCAAACCCGGCAAACAACTCTTCAAACTGAACGATCGCACCGTTGAAGATCTCGTAACTGCTGTCACCCAGGCCGATCAATCCATACTCTAGGTTAGGCAGATACGCAGATTCTTGTAGTTCCAGAAACCAAGGGTAGATCTCGTCTGGCAAGTCGCCATAGCCGGTGCTAGAACAGATCACCAGCAAGATTTCATCTTCTGGCGGCACCCAACCGGCTAATTCATCGCACTCCACCAGCCTATGATCCACGCCATCCGCGGCAAATTGCTCTGCCACTTCTCGGGTGACGAATTCTGCTTCGCCATTCACAGTGCCGTAGACTAGGTTTATTTTTTTCATATCATTTTTTCCTAATACAGGATTAACGTAGCAACCTTCCGGTCACGGCGAACTCGCAATACTCCCGGAGCCAATCCTTCGACGGGTTGCCAGGCCGTTAGCTAACGCCGATCGAGTACCCTCGGCGCAGGTCGCTACAAAATGTCTAAGATCGCCAGCGATAGAGCGCGTTCGTTACCAAGCCACCGCAGCCGACCTATGTAACCCAATGCCAGCAGTGCACGGATTAACTATTCGCTTTGCGTTCCCTCGAGATTTTGCCTAGGAGCGTTGCTTTTCCGAAGCGTGTTTCGCTGCAGCCACGACCGCTCCTCACGGGGCACGAATTTAGCACCGAAGTGCGGGTTATGCTCAACAACAACCCCGTCAAGCTATGACAAAACATGGATGTCTTTCTGATATTTACGCGCCCAGAACTTAATGATAATTATTCTCATCTGGTTACGGCAATGCAAGCCCTCCGTGGAAAAGCGACTCGACACCCGCGACCACTTGGAAGGAAATAAAGATCAGCTGCTCTTTCGATTTGAAAATCGTGATTTTGATAGCTTCGGGGATACGTATGCGGGCAGTATTGGACTGAGTAATTTTACTAAAGATGAAGCCCATCTAATGGCGCACCCGGCAGGACTCGAACCTGCAACCCCTTGGTTCGAAGCCAAGTATTCTATCCAGTTGAACTACGGGTGCGAGCCGAGCATGTTGCCCTAGGGCACTATCCTGCGCAAGCAGTAGGGGCTCTGAGTATCCGCACTTATTATGTTTGTTAAAAATCACGAACTTGCCGGCAGCTAATAAACGCAACAGGCCGTCTGCCGACTGTTCTAACTCCTAAGCAACGCCACGCGAGACTATCGAACGCTTGGCGAAGCTGCATCAGCTACAAGACGACCGGATAACTTGAACTGACGCAACAGTTCACCGCCATGGAGACCGAAACAGCCGCGCTGTCATGGGTTACTTGAGGTATTGCACCTTGGTTAATAGGTCGCGTTTTCGCATCCTCGGTAGCTGCGAAATATCGCCGGGGCCACGCATCCTCAATCTATGCTGGCTGGCACCTCGCATCAGCAAAGTGCGCGGGCACTCGATGATTAACCCATAAACCATGCTCCATTGCACTGCTTAACCGGC
>DEBN01000010.1:45545-64070 GCA_002348825.1 Gammaproteobacteria bacterium UBA2955 | reverse complement strand
CAGCACCGCCCGGGCCGCGACTGAGCTTCACCGTACACCCGGGTAAAGGCCCCTACCTTTTGCTGGTACACGGTTTTCTATCCTCCAGCGCGCAGTGGATGCTTAATCTGGCGGCGTTAAGTAAAGTATGCCAGCCCGTTACCGTAGATCTTTGGGGCCACGGCAAGTCGCCTGCTCCGCATGAACTTAATTGCTACACCACCGCGGGTTACGCCGAGCAGTTCGAATCTATCCGCACCACGCTGGGGGCAGAACAATGGTTTGTCTGCGGCTATTCCATCGGCGCCAGTCTTACCCTTAACTACGCCCACAACTACTCAAAACGGATCATCGGGCATATCTTCACTAACTCTACGTCGGCATTTACCGACCTCAATCAAGTCGACGGCTGGCACGACAGTATCCGAACCAGCACGGATAAAATACTTGCCGGCGGCCTCGCCGCCATTGAAAAAATCCCCGTGCACCCAAAGCGCGCCTACACTTTGCCAAAGCCGGTCTATGAGGCCTTGCTGGCGGATGCTGAATTCCTTTCACCTATCGGCGTGGCCAATACTTACCGCGGCACCATGCCCGACACCAACATTTTGAGTATCGCTGGCGACAATGCTCGCCCAGCGCTTATGTGTTGGGGCACAAAAGAGCGGCGTTTTGCACCCCTTGCCGAATGGGCAGTGGCCCACATGGCGAACCTTGCGGTCGTAAAATTGAACACCGGCCACGGTGTTAATATGGAAGACAGCAACGGCTTCAACGAGGCCGTGATCGAATTTATCAGAGCTCAGCAAACATCCTAGGCGGTCACCATGTTGCAAATACCGACACCACGCCCCCAACCGCTGCGTCCACGACGCTGCCAACTTTCAGTACCCGGCAGTTCAGAAAAAATGCTCGAGAAGGCGGCTCGTTTCGAAGTGGACAGTATTGTTCTGGATCTAGAGGACGCCGTAGCACCGAATGCTAAAGAGCACGCCCGAGAGCTTGTTATTAGTGCGCTGAACAGCCAAGACTGGCAGGCCCAGACCATATCGGTGCGTATCAACGCCACCAGTACACCTTGGTGTCATGACGATGTGGTGCAATTGCTCACGCGAGCCAGCGACAACATCAGTACTCTGGTGTTAGCGAAAACCAACCGACCCGCCGATGTGCACTTTTTGCACCTGCTGCTGGATCAGTTGGAACAGAAACTCGGCCTTAGCACACGCATAGGCATTGACGGATTGATCGAAGACGTTCGTGGGCTTATCAATATCGAAGACATAGCTGCCTCATCGGATCGTTTAGAGTCGCTGATTTTTGGCATGGGCGACTATTCAGCGAGTCAGCATATGCGCCTGGACGCCATCGGCAGTAGCGGTGACTACCCGGCAGATATCTGGCACTACCCGCGTTTCAAACTGATTGCCGCGTGTCATGCACACGGTTTAGATCCCATCGACGGGCCGTACGCCATATTCAACGACTTAGAAACCCTGCAGACCGAAGCCAGTCGGGCCGCCACATTGGGTATGTTCGGTAAATGGGCGATTCACCCGAACCAAACCGAAATTCTGCAGGCCACATTTGCGCCGAGCAAAGATGCGATAGCCACCGCGCGCCAACAAAAGAGCGCCTTTGAAGAGGCCGTTGCGGCCGGTCAGGGCGCTATATCCGTGGACGGCGTTATGGTGGACGCGGCCAGCATTCGTCTGGTGCAAAATCTACTGGACCGCGCCGATCTCTATGGCTTGTGATACCAAATCCAACGGATCGAACACCAGCTTCGACCATTAAACCGAGTGTCCAATAACTAAGAGACGGAGTTCAGGTCGAAATGTTCCTGCTGCCAGCGTCGCACAAAGTCATAACACTTGCGCGCGAGCAACCAATCTCCGACGCCACCCAAACAACTCGCAGCGCGCGCCCACTGCTCGGCAATTTCAGCCTGAGCTACAAAGTCGCTGGTCGGTGATGTCAGGGGATTCGCTAAATAGCGGCGCGTCGTCGCTACGGCCGTAGCCAGCGCACGCAACGCAGCTTGCTTTCGCAATGCATCATCTCGCAAAGGTTCTGCTTGTAACCCAACACGGAAGGGAGAACTTTGAGCTGCCACGCGCATACAAAACACCTACGGCGAACGCCTTAGCGTGCGCCGGCCATTGATCATGGGGGTACTTTGGCTATGGGAGTCGCTGACGCGCGTTTTTTTAGATAAACGGTACTAAATAGGCGATGAACGCGATATTTCGGAGCGATAAAAGAACAAAATCAATAGGAACGCGGCAAATCCAATACATGTTCACTGACGAAGTTCTGGATCATTTCCTGGGAAATCGGTGCGATTTTCATCAACCGCGCCTCGCGCCAGTAGCGCTCTACGTGATATTCCCGCGCATAGCCAAAACCACCGTGGGTTTGTACCGCCTGATCCGCCGCTAAAAATCCGGCGTCCGCAGCCAGCCACTTCGCCATATTTGCTTCTGCGCCGCAGGGCATACCATTGTCGAGCATCCATGACGCCTTACGAATCATCAACTCTGCCGCGTCTAAGCGCATCTTTGCCTCTGCCAATGGAAACGCCACACCCTGATTTTTGCCAATGGGTCGGCCAAATACGACGCGCTCGTTCGCATAATTTACAGCCCGACGCAAAGCCGCTTTACCGATTCCCAGGGCTTCTGCGGCGATCAAAATACGCTCTGCATTCAATCCGGAAATCAAATAGCTAAAGCCCTTCCCTTCTTCGCCAACTCGATCTGTGACTTTTACCGGTAAGTTGTCGTAGACCACCTCGCAAGTGGCTACCGCGTTGCGTCCAACTTTGTCGATGGGTGAAATACTCACCTCGTCACGCTGCAGCTCCGCCAACAGCAGCGTCATGCCATCGGTGCGCCGCTCGACTTTGTCTCTGGGCGTAGTTCGCACCAACAACAATACCCGTTCTGATTGCAGCGCCTTAGTGGTCCACACTTTACGCCCCTTCACAATGTACTCATCGCCCTCACGCCGCGCGGCGGTGGTTATCGACGTGGTGTCGGTGCCTGCATCCGGTTCGGTAACGCCAAACGCGACATGCAGTTCACCAGCTGCCACTGCCGGCAAATAAGCTTGTTTCATTTCTTCCGAGCCGTACTTAACCACCGGCTCCATACCAAACATAGAAAGGTGCAGAGGTGTTGCGCCATTCATAGCGGCGCCGCTGGCGGCCACTTCTTCCAACACCAAACTGGCCTCAGTAATGCCCATACCGCTGCCGCCATAAGCTTCAGGAATCGCTGTGCCTATCCAACCCGCATTCGCCATAGCATTGTAAAAATCCCAGGGGAAATCATGGTGCTGGTCTTTTTCTGCCCAATACTCGTCGGGATAATCCGCACAAACCTTGGCGACGGCATCACGAATCAACTCCTGATCATCTGTTAAAGCGAAATCCATAACCCCTCTCCCTTTTATTGCACGCTGTCTGCGGTTTTTCCTAGCTGCTGACTACCCACTTTGGGCAAATTTAGTCGCATATGCGGCGGCGCAGGCGCGACGAAAAACACGTATTTTTCTCCAGAGTATAAGGCGGCCGGCCGCGAAACCAAATATCATCGACCCTTGTTCTTGCCATACTTGGCTTTCTCAGACGGAGTGCACGCCTATGACTTTGCAACTGGCCACCGAGCGCATGCTTGCGCATATCGACGCCGATGGCATTGGCTGGATGACGTTCAACAATCCCGGCCGCCACAACGCTCTGTCACTTGAAATGTGGCAAGGCATGGGCGATATCCTCGAACATTTTCAGAGCAACGACAGCGTACGTGCTGTGGTAATGCGCGGAGCCGGCGGCAAAGCCTTCGTCTCTGGCGCCGACATCTCAGAATTCGGCGAGAAACGCGCTAATGCAGAACAGCGTCGCAGCTATGGCGAAATTGCCGGGCGCGCTACTCACTGGTTGGGAAAAATAGACAAACCACTGGTCGCCTTAATTGAGGGCTATTGCATTGGTGGCGGCCTAGCCACCGCCTTATCGGCCGATATACGCTTTGCGACCCCCGACTCCAGCTTCGGGATTCCCGCAGCGAAGCTGGGCTTAGGCTACGAATACGAGGGGCTGGCAAAGTTGGCACGCCTCGTCGGGCCTAGTCGTGCCAAAGACATCATGTTTTCAGCACGCTTTATGCCCGCTGAAGAGGCTCAACACATGGGGCTCATCAACTTCATTGCAGCGCGCGACGATATTGAAGCGCAATGCGTTGAATACGCCCAGCGTGTAGCGAGCAACGCCCCAATGACCGTGCGCGCGGCAAAGGCCGCGGTTAATGCCTGGGAGCGTGGCAGCCGGGCAGACGACGTTGATGAGGTGCGCCAGATGGTAGATGCGTGTTTCGATAGTGACGACTATAAAGAAGGCCGCCGCGCGTTCGCCGCCAAAGAGAAACCGCAATTTCAAAACAAATAAATACGGACCACTAATGACCGAAGCTGTAACCGCCTGCATTTTAATCATCGGCAACGAGATACTCTCTGGCCGCACTCAAGACGTAAACGTCAGCCACCTAGCCAAAACCCTCGGGGCCTGGGGAATACAGGTGAAACATTGCCGGGTCATACCCGATGTTGAAGACATTATTGTCCACACTGTCAACGAAGTGCGCGGGCATTACGACTACATATTCACTACGGGTGGAATTGGTCCGACGCATGACGACATTACCGCCGAATGCATCGCTAAAGCGTTCGGCGTAGCCCTTATCGAAGACCCTGACATCGCAGCGCGCATTCGCACACGCCCCGCGCCCGAGGATGTCATGGCTTCGCGTTTGCGCATGGCCCGAGTACCGGAAGGCGCCGTGTTAATCGACAACCCGACCGGGGGACCCCAAGGCTTCGCCATGGACAACGTCTACGTTATGGCGGGTATACCAATGATCATGCAGGCCATGCTGTCGAGCCTCGACGGCCAATTGCGCAGCGGCCCCGTGGTGCGCAGCCATTCAGTTCGCGCATACACCGGCGAAAGCCAGATCGCGGATGCGCTCAGTGCATTGCAAGACGAATTCGCTGACGTCGACATAGGCAGTTATCCGTTCTTTCGCGATGAACGCTACGGCACCATGCTGGTTATTCGTGGTATCGACACCGAGCTGTTGGCAACTGTGGCAGGACGCATCATGGCTTTCGTCGAGGCCAGTGGCGAAACACCTGAAGACATGGGGCTAACCGAATGATCGCGAAGACAGTTAATTGTATTTTGCTCCTGATACTCACGCTGCCCGTAACTGCAGCACAGCATTCTAGCGAAGCGATCCTCAGCAGCGCACCAACACAAATTTATCGCAGCGTAAACCAACCCAATCGAGTGACCGCATCGATGGTCGCGAAACAAATGTGCGAGCAGGCAAGAGGCAACCGCTCAGGCTATTGCGAAATTGTCAGTATGGACGGCGAGGACATCGGGCGCGCGGTCGATCTGAAATCTCGGGCTATCGCCCACCCACTGTTCCTGTGGCGCTTCAACCGCGGCCCTGCAACGGTTTATCTTGCCGGCACCGTACATGTCCTCAAAGAGGGGTTTTTTCCGCTACCGCGCCAATACGAGCAAGCCTTTGAAGCCAGCGATAAACTGGTGGTTGAGGCGGCCGTAGAAAAAATCAAGCCGGAGCAGTTGCAGCAGATAATGCTGAAGTACGCGCTGCTTTCACAGGGAACTTTGCGCGACCTGTTGCCACCAAAGACCCATGCATTACTTGCAAAGCATGCGCAGATCTATGGTCTGCCGATGGAACAACTGCAGGCCTTCAAGCCAGCCTTAGCGTCCCAACAACTGGCAGTGGCCGCTATCAGCGCTATGGGCTACGACCCGAGCTTTGGAATCGAGGCGCACTTCAGCGCACGTACAGACCCGCGAGACATCATGGAACTGGAAACCGTTGAAGGCCAATTTAAACTACTGTTTGACCAGCCGCTCGACACGCAAACCAGCTTATTGCGCGAGACCTTGGAGCAATTTGACAGCATCGCAGCGCAGACCGACGCCATGCTCGCCGCGTGGGCCGAAGGCGACGACCGCACAATAGCGGCGCTTATCCGCGAACAAACCGGCGACTCTGGTGCCGCCAAAGAGTTCCTGTATCAACTGCTGGACCAGCGCAACAGCCGTATGGCAGAACGCATCGCCGATATGCTTGGGAGTTCCGGCAGCTACTTCGTGCTGGTCGGTTCAGCGCATCTAGCCGGCACCCAAAGCATCATTACCGAGCTGGGTAAACTGGGATTTTACGGACAGCGTATCCTTGCTAGCGACTCAACAATCGACGGACAACCGAGCACTTGATGTCGTTCAACCAAGCGTTCTCGCCACCGCCCGGGCTGACCAACCCTCATGTACAGACGATTTTGTCCAGTGTCGGGCGCAAGGTTATGGTGCCTCAGTCCGTTAAGGCCTTCCTCGATGCAGCTACGGAACACGTCATCGAGGTAGCAGGTGTACGCCTAGTGGTACATCGCAACACCCAAGCGAACAACCCCGACGCGCCGCTGATTATGATTGTCCCCGGCTGGTTGGGTAACTCGCGCTCGTCCTACGTCGTGTCAGCAGCGCTACAGCTGTGGCGACAGGGTTTCAATGTGGCACGAATTAATCTTCGTGACCATGGCGATACAGCCCATTTAAACAGCGGGCTATTCCACTCGGCGTTGATCGAAGAAGTCATCGAACTGGCCAGGTACCTCATGACCGACGGGCAGCCTGAACGTAACGATCTGCGCCACTGCGGGTTGATTGGCTATTCTTTGGGGGGCAATTTTGCTCTGCGCTTGGCCCGCGCGATTCCCGAGTTAACGACGCTGGCTATCTGCCCCGCAATAGACCCCTACGCGACTATGCGCCAGATCGAATCCAGCATAATTTACCGCAATTATTTCATTATCAAATGGCGCAAGCTGTTCCGAGAAAAACAGCGGCACTTTCCAACGCTCTATGACTTTGGCCCGGCGATGAAGCTGTCGAGCGTCGCCTCACTGACGGACTATTTCATTAAGTATCATTCCGAATTCGACGATACCGCCAGCTACTGCGCAGCCTATGATCTTAGTGATTCGGCTTTGACCGGCGTCAGCGCCCACATCGTTGCCGCTGCCGACGATCCAATCATCCCCGCGCATTTTTATGAACGTTTACCCGAGACGATTACCGTGGATCTCATCGACCGCGGCGGCCACGGGGCGTTCTTAGAAAACTGGCAACTGGACAGCTGGGTAGACCGTTACAGTTGCCGGTTTTTTAGTCAGCGACTGAAAAACTAGTCCGCAGATTTGCGGCGAAACAACCAAGCGGCAACCAGCACACCGGCGGCGATGGCGAGGTAGTATTCGATCATGAAGGTAAACACCGGCGACATGCTGGACAGGCCAGTACCCATCGCCTCGCCGCCCAACAGACCAGCCAGTACCCCGCCAATTGCTGATGCCAAGAACCACAGCCCGAACATCTGACCTACATATTTCTTCGGCGCGTAACGTGAAAACGCCGACAAACCGATGGGCGATAGGGTCAATTCGCCCCAGGTCTGTAATAGATAGGTGAGCAGCAGCCAGCGCATGCCTATGGGTGCCGTTTCCATAGCCAGCGCAACCGCTGCTAGCATGATGACAAAGCTGATGGCCATAAAAATGAGGCCGATGGCGAACTTAACCGGTAACGACGGATCGAGGTTACGCCGACCTAAGTGCGCCCAAACGGCGGCAAACATCGGCGCAAACACCACGACAAAAATCGGGTTAACAAACTGAATCCACGACACCGGAACTGCAAAGCCAGAGATAACCAAATCGGTATAGTCGCGCGCAAAAATATTCAACGACCCACCGGATTGGTCAAACCCGGACCAAAAGGCCGCAGCGGCGATAAACAACAAGAGCAGCAGCGCAATATTCTTGCGTTCCGCCGCATCTAAACCGGCGAAGAAATATAAAAAGATAAAGTAAAGGCTCGCAACAAGCGTGAGAAAGTAAGCAAAATTTTCGGCGAAAATGCGCGGATTAACCTTCACGAAGCCCATCAAACTGAAGACAATGCCTACCGCCATCAACGCCAGTGCGATTTGCGTGTAACGCACCAGACGCCGACGCGCCTCATCAGACATCGGATTTGGCGACGCGCCAGCCTCGCCCAGCAGGTCTTGGTGGCGCACGTATTGGTACACACCAAACAACATACCGATGCCCGCGGCACCGAAGCCCCAATGCCAGCCGATTTTTTCGCCCAAATAACCACAGATCAAATAACCGATGATCGAACCAATATTTATGGACATGTAAAAAATGGTGAAACCGGAATCGCGACGTGGATCGTCATCCGGGTAGAGTTTGCCCACAATGGTCGAGATGTTGCCTTTGAGCAGACCAGTACCGAGCACGACTAAGACCAGTCCCAGAAAAAATGTCTGGCTTAGCGGTAACGCTAAAGTAAGGTGGCCCAAAGCAATAATAACTGCGCCGTACAGTACAGCACGCTGATGCCCAAGAATGTTGTCGGCCAACCAGCCCCCAGGCACCACCATAAAGTACACCAACCCAACGTAGACGCCGTAGATCGCTTGAGCATCTAACTGGCTCCAACCGAGCCCAGGGTTAAACCCGGTCAGCGCGCCTGTCATGTACAGCACCAATAGGGCCCGCATGCCGTAATACGACATGCGCTCCCACATTTCGGTCAGAAACAACGTACGCAGACCTATAGGATGACCGAAGAATTGCCGATCGTTAAGACTCGCTTCACTCATGATGGTTATTCGCTCTTTCTGTAGAGGTTGGAATTTGTTGCAGCAGAGCCGACGACTGGCAGATCTTTGTCACAGCGTCCGCAATTAGTTTATAGCTCAAGCATCGACCCACCGGATCATTTAACTTCGCTGTTATCGTCAGGAAAACCGCCCGCCTTTAACAACATGGACGGCACCGACTTGCCCAAGACGGTTTCGAGCCACGCGGCTGCGTCGATAAGCCGCTGAATATCTACTCCGTGTTCAATGCCGCCACGACTGAGCATATACACTAAATCTTCAGTGGCGATATTACCGCTGGCGTTGGGCGCAAACGGACAGCCGCCTATACCACCGATACTGGCGTCCAAGACGTCGACCCCTGACATCAAAGCCGCATAAGCATTGGCGATGCCAGTATTGCGCGTGTCGTGAAAGTGAGCGCGCAACGGCATATCTCCCAGCTGTCGCTTTAACGCCATAAACCCCTGAGCCACCTGCATAGGCACACCCACACCGATGGTGTCGGCCAAGGCGATCTCCACCGGTCCAGCGGCAGCGAGCGTCTCGGCCATACTCTGGATACGCGACAACGGCACCTCGCCTTCAAACGGACAGCCAAAAGCCACAGCGATGGTGACCTGAACGGGAAAGCCGCTTTGTTTCCCGTCCGCGATAATTTCGACCGCCATGCTCAAACCCTGAGCCACCGACAACCCCTGGTTGTTCTCGCCGAAGGTGTCGGTAGCGGGCACAACCAATCCCGCTTCATGCAGTTTAGTGTCGCGAAGCCGTTGATAGCCACGGTCGTTCAGAATCAGCCCGGTGTAGCGAACATCGCTACGCTCTGGCAGGCTCGCACACACAGCTTCGGCGTCAGCCATCTGCGGTACCCGCTTAGGGTGCACAAAACTGGTTACTTCAATGCGCTTGCATCCCGCATCTAAGGCGTGATCAATGAGTCGCAGCTTTTGCTCGGTGGTGAGCAGGACGTCTTCATTCTGTAAACCGTCCCGCGGACTGACTTCCATCACTGTAACCGCCGACAGGTCAGTATTCATAACAGCCTACTCAAAAACCTTCGCGCAGACTTACCGTCTTATTAAAGACGTTAGCTTGCAGGGGATCCTTGCAAAAATAACCCTGACGCTCGAATTGAAATCGCACATTGTCGCTGGCCATGATCGCAGGCTCTACAACAGCGCTGAGTGGCACCACCGAGTCCGGATTAATGTCTTCGAGCAACGTATCGCCGGTTGGATTAGGCACTCTAAACAGCCGCTGATAATCGCGCACCAGCACGGGCACGCCTGCTCTGGCGTCGACCCAGTGGATAACCCCTTTAGGTTTTAAGCCCGAGGTGTCTTGGCCGCTGCGCGAATCCTTGAAATAAGTGCAATTCAACTGCGCGATTTGACCGTTCTCGTCATAAACGACCTCATCGCATCGGATGATGTACGCATAGCGCAGACGCACCATTTCGCCGGGTGACAATCGCTTGTATTTTTTCGGCGGCTCTAACTCAAAATCAGAACGCTCTATAAATAACTCCCCGGCAAACGGCAGCGCGCGCTGCCCCAAGGTTTCGTTTTGCGCATGCCAAGGGCCCGTCAATTCGACAGGCTGCTCCTCGGTGTAGTTCGTCAACACCACCTTCAATGGTTCGAGCACACCCATACCTCGCGGAGCCGTATCTTCCATATCTTTGCGGACGCAAAATTCAAGCAGATTCATTTCGACTGTGTTGTCTTGCTTGGTCACCCCAATACGCGAACAAAAATCGCGAATGGCGGCAGCGGTAACACCGCGTCGGCGCAACCCGGCAATAGTCGGCATGCGGGGGTCGTCCCAGCCATCCACCAACTTTTCATTCACCAGTCGATTGAGAATACGCTTGCTCATGACCGTGTATTCCAATCCAAGCCGCGAAAACTCGATCTGCGGTGGGTGGTAGTTCAAATTAATATTGTTTAAAACCCAATCGTAGAGTGGTCGATGGTCTTCAAATTCCAGCGTGCACAAGGAGTGGGAAATCGACTCCAGCGCATCGCATATGCAGTGGGTAAAGTCGTACATCGGATAAATACACCAATCATCGCCGGTGCGCTGATGAGTCACGTGGCGAATACGATAGATGACCGGATCGCGCAGATTGATATTGGACGACTTCATGTCGATCTTTAGCCGCAGCACGTGCTCACCCTCGGCGAACTCACCCGCGCGCATGCGCTGAAAGAGGTCCAGATTTTCCTCTACAGTGCGTTCGCGGTACGGACTATTCTGACCGGGCTCGGTCAGCGTACCGCGCAGGTTTCTAATTGCTTCTGCGTCTAATGAGCAAACGAAGGCTTTGCCAGCTTGAATTAAATCTACAGCGTAGGCATAGATTTGCTCGAAGTAATCTGAGGCATGAGTGACCTCGGCCCAATTGAATCCCAGCCATGCCACATCGGCTTTGATGGCCTCAACATACTCATCGCTCTCTTTTAGCGGATTGGTGTCATCAAAACGCAAAAAGGTCTTGCCGCCAAATTGCTCTGCGACACCGAAATTCAGGCAAATGCTCTTGGCGTGGCCAATGTGCAGATAGCCATTTGGCTCAGGTGGAAAACGCGTTATCACGCCCCGAGACAGACGGTGCTCGGCGATATCAGACTGAATGCGCTGGCGAATAAAATCGGTGGGAGGACTTTCCATTAAGCTGTCTTATCGGTGATTTGCGTTACAGATATCGGCGCTTCGCCGACGTGCGAATCTTGCCTGACCCGAAGGCATTGGAAAAGCCCAACACCTTTATCGCCAAAGCACTCTGGCCTACCATGCGCCGCCTGAGTAAGTGAAATCGCAACCCGAGAGATCTTGTGCACCGAGTATTCTGGCCACTGTTAATCGTCGGCCTGGGCATCAGCTATCTGCTGTTGTCTGGCACTCTCGTGCAGCAACCAAGCACGGCGCCGCAAACCGACAGCGAACGCTGGTATCGGATCGAGCAAAACGGTCAACACATCGGCTTTATGCACAACACAACGACTGATTTCACGCTCGCCACTCGTATTAACTATCATCCACCCGATGCCCCTGCAGTGGTGATTCATCAACAACTGCACTTTGTAGAGAGCGCCACTGCGCCGCTGCAACGCGCCGCCTACAGTCAACGCATTGGCGAGCAATACAGTGCCGTATCTTTACAACCCGATCATAAAGACAACGGCGCTACGTACACGGCCACCATCCTGCGCAACAACAGCGTTAGCCATACACGCTTTAAGGGCTCACTGACCCTCGCGGACATGTACGCGGTGGAGTCATGGCTGCATTCCAAGCCAGAACTCGGCAGCGTATTTAGCGCGCCTTATCCGGATTTCGAAAAACTGCGGGTCAGCGAACGCGTACATCGATTGCTCGCTCGAGACGAATGGGGCTATAAGCTGGCGGGCGCGCATTCGGAGTCCGCGACCCAGACCCGACTAGACCTTAACTTCGTACCCACCAAACTGACCATGGCAGGACGTTACGATGTCACCCTGAGCACTCGGGACGAGGCGGTTCCGATCAACATACCCAACACCCCTACGCGTCGCCAGGGCCAAAAGTTTGATCTGAATCAGGCGCTAAACAAGCGCCAAAAGCTGCTGGAGCTGGAGTTGCAGGTGATCGGCGACAGCGTGTTACCCCCTGCGATCGTCGGCCGCCAAGGCGCTTTGTCGGCCGGCAGCGCGACCGCGCTCCCCGAAACTTATCTCGCTGAGCACATCGATTTTCCAATTCAGCACCCTAAAATTCGCCGCTTACTGACGCGTTTTGCAGCCTCGGGCAATGCCCTCAAAGATGCTCATCGCCTCGTTGCTTTCACCCACGGACAATTGAGCTATACCGAGCATCAACAGGCCGGCACCGTATTAACTGCGTTGGCGCGACGCAGCGGCGAATGCACAGACTTTGCCGATCTGTACACAACCCTGGCACGCAGCGCTGGACTACCCGCACGCACGATTTATGGGCTTGCGTACGATGCTTCTGGATCACCGGGCTTTAGATTTCACGCATGGAACGAAGTCTATGCTGCCGACGGTTGGCACAGCGTAGATCCAACTTGGAATCAAATCACTACGGACGCCACGCATATTCCATTGAGCGACGATCAATACGCCGATTTACTGCGCATACGAGAGAGTCAACTCTCGTTTAAAGTGGCCGGCATGCGCTACCAAAGGGCTACTTTGTAGAACGCAACAAGCCCTCTTGGGTCGCCGACGCGATCAGTTGCCCATCGCTGGCAAAAAAATCGGCATGCACCATCGCGCGCGCACCTTGAGCAGAGGACGTGCGTTTATGAAACAGGAGCCATTGATCCATAGGCACAGGACGATGGATCCAAAGGCTATGATCGAGACTCGCCATTTGCAGTTGTGATCGATCCACCTCGTTCTGATGCGGCAAATAACCCGTAGAAACCAACCCCATATCCGAGGCGTAGGCCAGCAAACAGCGGGAAATCGGTTGCGACGGTCCATCCCGTTCAGTAACCGGCGCTAAAAAGCGTACCCACACCGGATTCCACGCACGCGCCTCTGCCCAAGCCGGCGTACCCAGTTCAAATACCGATCGCAGTTCAAAGGGTCGCTCTAACTTCGCCATGGGGCTCAGCCGCGCATCCGCTGCCGCACCACCCAGACGCTTTGCTACCTGACGGTCGTCTTGCAGCTCTGCCGGCAAGGGTACATTCGGCATCGCTAAGCTGTGTTCCAAGCCTGTTTCTGCGGTCTGGAAGGAAACATCCATATTGAAGATCGCCTGACCCGATTGAATGGCGACCACACGGCGCGTGGTAAAAGACCGGCCGTCGCGAATTCGCTCGACCTCGTACAATACCCGCTTACTGGAATCGCCCGGACGCAAAAAATAGGCATGGGTCGAGTGCATATCCAGGTCTACTACTGTGCGGTAGGCCGCCATGCTTGCTTGTGCGAGCACCTGCCCGCCAAAAATACGCGCGCCGTTCTCCGGTTCGTTTTCGCCTAAATATAAATTTTCTTCAATCTGCTTCAGATCCAAGACGTTAAGAAGGCGCTCGGCGCGGCTGGTGCTCACTCGGTACTCCAATCTCATCATTTAGTCGGGGTTCTTAAGAAAGCCTTTATACTCCCTCATACCGTAATTTTGGAGCCACCGTGAATAATTCCACCGACCTGCCCGACCCAGGCGCTTGGGCAGCCGAGCAATTGCAACGGCTGCGTGACCATAGACCCTACCGCAATCTCAGTGCCGATTACCCGCAAGCGAGCATAGACGACGCCTATGGCCTGCAGGCCGCGTTTGTACATGCCTTAAGTGCAGCGGGCGACTGGGGTTCCGTCGTTGGCTACAAAGCTGCACTGACAGCGCCCCAAGCACAGCAAGCAATGGGGGCAACCCAGCCGGTAGTGGGCGTTCTATTCGCTGGCGGCGAACGACTCGCGCAACGCCCCGTGAGCACAGACCGGCCAGTGATGTTGGAAACCGAACTCGGCTTTCGTCTGCAGCAGCAGCTCGCAACAACCCAAACGGAGGAGGGCGTGGGCGCATGCATTCGCAGCGTAACGCCAATGATCGAGCTGGCCGCACCAAATTTGGAGCACCGACCGAGCGCCATTGACCTGGTCGCGAGCAACTCTGCAACTTACGCCTTTATCTCAGGAACGGCCGTCGAAACTGATTGGCATGACGCAACCAAGCGGCCAAATTTAGACCGGGTGAGCATTGGTTTGTATCAAGACGCTAATATTCTGCATGCGGAAACCGCCGGCAGCATTATGCAAGGCCAATGGCACGCGCTAACCTGGCTGATGAACGAAGTAATGCGATTAGGCTACCCGCTGGCCGCAGACAGCCTCCTTATGACCGGTTCTATCGGCGCTCTGCACCCGGGCAAACCGGGCGACTATCGCGCCGAATACGGGCAACTGGGTAGCATCGAATTCACGCTTTAGGCGGCAATAGAACAAACCCATCGCACCGTGCAAACTGACTCAAAGGAATATATTGCTTGTGAATTATTCCTTTTTCATAGATTCCCACGCCTGCTACTTTCCGCTCGCTTCAGTCCTCGGTGCACCTACGCTGCGGGCGAAAATGCACATCCATAAGCCAACACCAGCGAGGGAACCACCGTGTCAACGTATCTTGACCTGATCGAAGAGAAACGCTCAATCATTAGCGCTAAGCAAGAATGGAGCGCCATTAATGCCGAATACGCAGTCCGTATGGATCTGCAAAATCGGTTTAAAACCGGTTTAGAAATCGCCCAGTACACCGCGGACATCATGCGCCGCGACATGGCCGCTTACGATGCGGATTCAAGCAAATACACCCAATCGCTGGGTTGCTGGCACGGTTTCGTCGCACAACAGGTCATGATGAGTGTTAAGAAGCACCAGAAAACCACAGACCGTAGCTACATTTATCTATCCGGTTGGATGGTCGCCGCACTGCGCTCACAGTTTGGCCCGCTGCCCGACCAGAGCATGCACGAGAAAACCACTGTTTCAGGCCTCATTGAAGAAATCTACACGTTCTTAAAGCAGGCCGATGCGCGTGAACTGCGCCATATCTTTGTTGAACTCGACGAGGCCAGAGCCAATGGCGGCGATACCGATTCAATCATTAAGCAAATAGACGATTACGAAACCCACGTGGTGCCGATCATTGCCGACATCGACGCGGGCTTTGGTAATGAAGAGGCCACTTATCTGCTGGCCAAGCGCATGATCGAAGCCGGCGCATGCGCTATCCAGATCGAAAACCAGGTCTCCGACGCCAAGCAATGCGGCCACCAAGCCGGCAAGGTCACGGTGCCACACGAGGATTTCGTCTCGAAGATCAACGCAGTGCGCTACGCATTCTTAGAATTGGGCATCGACAACGGCATCATCGTTGCGCGTACCGACTCACTGGGCGCGGGACTTACCCAGAAAGTCCCTGTATCGATTCAAGCGGGCGATCTGGGCAGCAAATACAACGACTTCCTAGACACCGAAGTCGTCAACGATGTAGCCGATCTGAAAGACGGCGACATCACCATCCGCGTGAACGGCGAGTTGGCGAAGCCAAAGCGTCTGGATAACGGTTTGTATGCCTTCAAAGACGACACCGGGTTTGACCGCGTGGTATTGGACTGCATCACCAGTCTGGAACACGGAGCGGATCTGTTATGGATCGAAACCGAAAAGCCCAACGTCGAGCAGATAGCGGCCATGGTCAATGCCGTACGCAAGGTGCGTCCAGAAGCCAAGTTGGTCTACAACAACTCACCCTCTTTTAACTGGACCTTGAAATTCCGCGAGCAGGTCTATGAGGAAATGAAGGCGGCGGGCCAAGACGTTTCAGCATACCCGGATCCAGCGGAAAACCCGATGGGTCTTATGGATGTGGCGATCGACAGCACCGAGCTTGCACAGGCTGCCGACCAATTGGTCAGCACTTTCCAAGCCGACGCGGCGCGCGAAGCTGGCATCTTCCACCACCTGATTACACTGCCGACCTACCACACCGCCGCCTTATCCACCGACGTATTGTCAGAGGGCTACTTCGGTGATCTGGGCATGCTGGCTTATGTACGCGACGTACAGCGGCAGGAGATTCGCAAGGAACTGGCGTCTGTCAAACACCAAGATCTTGCCGGCTCCAACGTTGGCGACGATCATAAGGAATACTTCCTCGGTGAAAAAGCGCTGCTTGCAGGCGGTGCCGCCAACACCATGAACCAGTTCTAGACGGGTGCACAGGCCTAAAGAAAAGGGCGGCTAACCGCCCTTTTTTGTGCCCGCCCTGCAGAGCTTTAGCGTGTTAATCAGGTGCGTTCGCCAAATCGTTCTTTAAGCTTCGCGAAGCCATATAGAAGTGGAATACCGACCAGGTCATTGCAATAGGCAACAGGTACAGCATGGCATGGCGTAACGACTCGTCTCCAAGCGTCGGCGCTAAAAAGTCACTGAGCACTCCCACCGCCCATGGCCCCAGCCCAAGTCCTATAAGGTTTAATATAAAAAACAGAATCGCTGATGCCAATGCGCGCATGCGCAACCCCACCAGTCCGTGTGTCATGGCCAGAGTGTTGCCTAAGTAGACGTTAAACAAAATTCCAGGGATAACGGAAACCATCAGCGCGGTATACGCGCCTGCTACCAGATAATTTGCGATCATGAATGGAATGCAGATCAAGCCGGTGATGGTCGGCAACCACATGTACCACCGCACGTCTTTGCGGGCGAGCCGCTCTGCAATTACGCCACCCGCAAGCACCCCTACGGCACCACCGAGTCCCAAAATAAGCGCCAACCAGGTGCCTAATTCTCCGGTAGTCATACCGTGGCTACGAATCATAAACGAGGCAGTCCAACTGCTGGAACTGTAGCCTGCAAAAGCATTCAGCGCAGCACCAAAAGCCATATGCCGAAACGCAGAACGACTCATCAACAACCTCAGCACCGTGCCAAAAGGCGCGGTTTCGGTGTTGCCCTGGCGCTGCTCGGACAACCCTCTAATCGGTTCACGCAGGGTATAGCGCACCAGTAGCGCGATCAAAAGGCCTGGCGCGCCGACTACCAAAAATGCGGTGCGCCAATCAAAAAATTCATTCAGCCACCCGCCGACCAAAAAACCAAATAGGATGCCGATGTTTACGCCCATCGAATAAAACGCCAACGCACTGGCGCGTCGCTCGGGCGGGAAAATGTCAGAAATTATTGAGTGCGCAGGTGGACTACCACCGGCTTCGCCAATCCCCACCCCTATCCGGGCCAACAACAATTGTACGTAGCTTTGCACGAAACCGCTGATTGCAGTCATGAAACTCCATATACCAATGGCTAAGGCCACGATGTTGCGGCGATTTGCACGATCCGCCCAACGAGCGATGGGGATGCCCGCACTGACGTAAAAGAGCGCAAAGGCAAAGCCAGTGAGCAGACCCAACTGCTGGTCTGACAATAGCAAATCGGCCTTAATTGACTCTTGCAGAATTGACAACAACTGGCGATCAATAAAGTTGAAGGTGTACACCACCGTCAGCAGTCCCACCGCGTAATAGCGTGCCGACATACTGGTATACGGATTCTGCTGGTTGTTGTCTGACATGCTCTCCCCAAGTAACGAACTCAACTGAGCGCGCAGTGTACAAGCTATCCACTGTTGTGCTGTGGCTTTTTTCCGCTGCGCTCTGAGCGACGTGCAGCAGAAACGCGTTGGTCCTTAGTTCCTCGACGCCTCACTAACTAATGCTTCAAACCTCTGAGTCTTGGAGCTACACCGGCGCCACTTGGTTTATTTCTGGGCAAGGCCGTAGCCACAACCCGTGCAATATTCACGCTGAGCATAGCCGAGCCTGCGCTATCGCCGATGTCAGCAAGATCCACTACAAGATCAGAAAAATCCCTCCAGACCCGCCGCTCCCGACTGAGTCGCCACACAATGATTGCTCAGTAAAAGGTACCGTCTGTCGCCCCGAAACTACGGTCGGTCGAATTTTTGCTACCTCCGCCGTCATTGCTTTAATCTTTAAGAAGGGTCGCGCGAGGACCATCAGTAAAATGAGTATCAGAGCAACGGCGTTTTTTTGTACGTTGGGGTTTCTTACCCTTTTTCTGTCGGCTAATGCCGATACCGGTAAAGACTCAGACAGCTGGCTGCCGATTAAAATTGAACACGGTAAGTTACTGGTGCCATCACGCATCGCCGGTATCGACGGCTATTCAATGATAGATAGCGGCGCCAACTTCAGCGCCGTAAATGCAAATTTCCTCCAAAACAATGCAAT